>JBJTWS010000001.1:0-3170 GCA_046081905.1 Synechococcus sp.
TCACGGCCCTGGGCCCAAGCGGATGGCGAAGTCCCTGCGCCGCATCGCCCTGATCGTGGCGGTGGCCACGGCCCTCAGCAAGGTGGCCGGTCTGCTGCGGCAGCAGGTGATCGCCGCGGCCTTCGGGGTTGGTGCCGCCTACGACGCCTACAACTACGCATACGTGCTGCCGGGCTTCCTGCTGATCCTGCTCGGCGGCATCAACGGCCCGTTCCACAGCGCCATGGTGAGCGTGCTGGCCCGCCGGCCCCGCGAGGAGGGCGCCCATGTGCTGGCGGCGATCAACACGATCGTGGGAGCCGGCCTGCTGGCGGTCACGCTCCTGCTGGTGGTGGCGGCCGATCCCCTGATCGATCTGGTGGGACCCGGCCTGGAGGCCACCCGCCACGACATCGCCGTGCTGCAGCTGCGCTGGATGGCGCCGATGGCCCTGTTCGCCGGCCTGATCGGCCTGGGCTTCGGCGCGCTGAACGCCGCCGATGAGTTCTGGCTGCCGGCCGTGAGACTGCTGCTCTCGAGCGTGGCCGTGATCGGCGGCATCGGCCTGCTCTGGTGGCAGCTGGGGGCCGCGATCACCCTGCCGGCGGCCGCGGTGGTGGGGGGAGCGGTGCTGGCGGGCAGCACCACGCTGGGGGCGGTGCTGCAGTGGCTGATCCAGCTGCCTGCCCTGGCCCGCCAGGGGCTGGGCCATTTCCGGCTGGTGTGGGACTGGCGGGATCCCGGCGTGAAGGAGGTGCTGCAGGTGATGATGCCGGCGACCCTCTCCAGCGGAATGCTGCAGATCAATGTGTTCACCGATCTGTTCTTCGCCTCCGGGATCGTGGGGGCGGCGGCCGGCCTGGGCTACGCCAACCTCCTGGTGCAGACGCCCCTGGGGCTGCTCTCCAATGCCCTGCTGGTGCCGCTGCTGCCGGTCTACGCGCGGCTCACGGCCCCGGCCGACCGCCCCGAGCTGATCGCCCGCATCCGCCAGGGCCTGATGCTCTCCAACGCCAGCATGCTGCCCCTGGGGGCGCTGATGGTGGCCCTGGCCGGGCCGATCGTGGCGCTGATCTACGAGCGCGGCGCCTTCGACAGCCAGGCCGCCGCCATGGTGGGGGGACTGCTGATGGCCTACGGGGTGGGCATGCCGGCCTACCTGGGGCGCGATATGCTGGTGCGGGTGTTCTATGCCCTGGGCGACGGCACCACCCCGTTCCGGTTCTCGGTGGCGGGCATCGGCCTCAACATGGTGTTCGACTGGCTGCTGGTGGGCGGCCCCAGCCCCTGGGGGCTGCAGCTGCCGGCGCTCAACTTCGGTGCCCCCGGCCTGGTGCTGGCCACGGTGGCGGTGAACCTGATCACCTGCGGCGGCCTGCTGCTGGCGCTCCAGCGCCGGCTGGGGGGGCTGCCCCTGCGGCTCTGGGGCCGCGACACGCTGCTACTGACCGCGGCGGCGGTGGGGGCGGGCCTGGTGGCCTGGGGGCTGGCCGGGGCTGTGGGCTGGCCCGCCGGCCTTCTCGGGCAGATCCTGCAGACGGGGGTCTGCGCCGGCCTGGCACTGGCGGTGTATGGGCTGGGGACGAGCGCCGCCGGGGTGCCGGAGGCCAGGCAGATCCAGCGGCAGCTGCTGAACCGGCTGCCTGGCCGCTCCGCCTGAGGGGCCGCCCGCGCCTCAGTCGCGCTCAGGCAGCCGCACCTGCCGCTCCTCGCGCACCTGCAGGGGGATCTCGAGCCGGTTGCGGCCCACCATCTGGGGACCATCCACCGAAAAGATCCGGGCCTCGATGCCGAACTCCTTGAAGGCGGTTTCCAGTTCCTGGATCAGCACCTTCTCCACCTGGGCCTCGGCATCCACCACCTTGCCGATCAGGCGACCGCCGAGGCGGCCGATGCGCTGGCGCACCACGTCGCGGGCGTTGGTGACCTCAATGACCAGCACGTCCCGTCCGCAGGAGCGGTAACCCTATCGGCCCCCGCCGGATCAGCCAAACTCCTGCAGCAGGTCTTCCAGGTCGCGCAGCTGGCCGGGGGGAATCAGCCGGGCCAGGGGCAACCGGGTGGTGCCACCGCCGATCGGCACCTGCACCGCCTCCAGCGCCTGGCGGGCGCAGACCGCCGGCCCCTGATCGAGCCGGGCCACACATTCGATCGCCAGCGGTTCGGCCAGGTGCGCGTCCCCGAGGTAGAGGTGCCAGCCCGCCACCTGCAGGTAGAGGCGATCGGCCAGGGCCTCGCTGAGCTGACGGATCGTGGCGGCGTCCAGGGCCATGGCGGGGGTTCTGCGGCGGGGGGCTGTTCCGGTGCTGGGCTGTTCCGGTGGACGCGGCTCAGGCGGCGTCCTGGCGGGGCGGCCGCAGGGCGATCACCACGCCTCCGTGGAACAGCAGGCCCCCCCCCCAGCTGAGGGTCACCAGATCGAGGTGGGTGAAGGGATGGCGCAGTTCCTGCAGGAACCACAGGCCGCTGTTCACGGCGGCGAACAGGGCCCCGTGCAGCACCAGGTTCACGATCCGCTCGAAGTGGCGGTAGGTGGGATCACTCGGGTCGGCGGGGCCGTACCAGCGGATCGGCATGGGCTCGGCGTGGGGGGCAGGAACCGCAGCGGCGGGGCGGCCGGAGCGGCGGGAGCGGCGGGATCGATTCTGGACCCCGGCCCCACCAGGTGTCCGGAGGGGACCAGGGTTGACGCAGGGGCCCCCCGTGCGGTGAGAATGCCGAGGTCGGCCAAACCGCGCCGGCGCTCAGCCCATGCGCTTGTAGCTCAGCGGATTAGAGCATCTGACTACGGATCAGAGGGTCGGGAGTTCGAATCTCTCCAGGCGCGCTTTCTCCTTCGCCCCGGTTCGCCGGGGCGCTTTTTTTTGGCCGCGCTCCAGGCCGGCACCCGGCGGGGCACCGGCGCACCCCGCAGCGGCGGGAGCACCCCGCTTCCTTACGATTCACAAAAGACCCTGCCCCGCTCCGATGGCCGACACCGCCGCCGCGATCAATCAGTCCCTGGCGGCTGGGGATCCCGCCATCGCCGCCCTGATCGGCAAGGAACTGGAGCGCCAGCAGACCCACCTGGAGCTGATCGCCTCCGAGAACTTCGCCTCCCGCGCCGTGATGGAGGCCCAGGGCTCGGTGCTCACCAACAAGTACGCCGAGGGCCTGCCCCACAAGCGCTACTACGGCGGCTGCGAGCACGT
>JBJTWS010000002.1:0-17319 GCA_046081905.1 Synechococcus sp.
CGAGGGCGCGCAGCAGGGCGAGGGCCTGGTCAGAGGCGAGCGGTTCGACGTGATCCGGCGACTGGATCACGGCTGAATCCACGGGATCGGCCTCCTGATTCATCACTGCCGACCTGATGGCGACTGGCATGTGACGCACGACACCGGATCCATCAACCCTAGTTGATCTATGGTCCCGCACCGGGTCCGCTGCATCCGCCATGAAACTCGGCATCAATGGCTTCGGCCGCATCGGTCGGCTGGTGTTCCGTGCCCTGTGGGGCCGCCCCGGCATTGAGCTGGTGCATGTCAACGATCCGGCCGGGGATGCCCGCAGCGCCGCCCATCTGCTCGCCTTCGATTCGGTGCATGGCCGCTGGCCGCAGGCCGTGCAACCGAACCCCGAAGGACAGGGACACAGTCCCGGCTTCATCGTCGGCACGTCGCCCGTGAGCTGGAGCCAGCAGAGCGATCCCACCGCCGTGCCCTGGCGTGAGGCGGGCGTGGAGATGGTGCTCGAATGCAGCGGCCGGTTCAAGACGCCCGAAACCCTGCAGCCCTACTTCGAGGCGGCGGGGCTCCAGCGGGTGCTGGTGGCCTGCCCCGTGAAGGGGGAGATCGCCGGCGCGGAGGCGCTGAACGTGGTGTTCGGGATCAACCACCACCGCTACGACCCCGGCCTGCACCGGCTGATCACCGCCGCCTCCTGCACCACCAACTGTCTGGCACCGGTGGTGAAGGTGGTGCACGAGCGCTTCGGCATCGACCACGGCTCGATCACCACCCTGCACGACATCACCAACACCCAGGTGGTGGTGGATGGCTTCAAGGGCGATCTGCGCCGGGCCCGCTCCTGCAGCCAGAGCCTGATCCCCACCACCACGGGCTCGGCCAAGGCGATCGGAATGATCTTCCCGGAGCTGCAGGGACGGCTCAACGGCCACGCCGTGCGGGTGCCGCTGCTGAATGCCTCGCTCACCGATGCGGTGTTCGAGCTCCAGCACAGGGTCACCGCCGAGGAGGTGAACCGGGCCTTCGAGGAGGCCGCCAACGGCGAACTGGCGGGAATCCTGGGCTACGAGAGCCGGCCGCTGGTGTCGGTGGATTACGTGAACGATCCCCGCAGCGCCATCGTGGATGGCCCCTCCACCCTGGTGGTGAATGGCACCCAGCTGAAGGTCTACGCCTGGTACGACAACGAATGGGGCTACAGCTGCCGCCTGGCGGATCTGGCCTGCCACGTGGCTGCGCTTGAGGCTGCCGCACGCGACGCTGCCGCCCGATGAAACCTCTCAGCGGACTGCAGCAATACGCCATCGTGTCGGCCAACTACTGGGTGTTCACCCTCACCGATGGGGCCCTGCGCATGCTGGTGGTGTTCCACTTCCACCAGCTCGGCTACTCCACCCTGGAGATCGCCTTTCTCTTCCTCTTCTACGAGTTCTTCGGCATCCTCACCAACCTCACCGGCGGCTGGCTGGGGGCCCGTTTCGGGTTGCGGCTCACCCTCTGGGCGGGAACGCTGCTGCAGGTGGCCGCCCTGCTGCTGCTGATTCCGGTGTCCGATGGCTGGCCGCGCTGGTGGAGTGTGGCCTATGTGATGGTGGCCCAGGCACTCAGCGACATCGCCAAGGACCTCAACAAGATGAGCGCCAAGAGCGCCATCAAGACGGTGGTGCCGGAAACCCAAGACGACCTCAGCCGGGGCGAGAACCAGCTGTTCCAGTGGGTGGCGATCCTCACCGGCTCGAAGAACGCCCTCAAGGGGGTGGGCTTCTTCCTGGGAGGACTGCTGCTCACCACCATCGGCTTCCGGGCCGCCGTGGCCACGATGGCGGCTGGCCTGTTCCTCGCCTTTCTGATCACCCTGGTGCTGCCGGGCGAGATCGGGAAGATGAAGCAGAAGCCGGCCTTCCGCGCACTGTTCTCGAAATCCAGGGGCATCAACGTGCTGTCGCTGGCTCGCTTCTTCCTCTTCGGAGCCCGCGATGTGTGGTTCGTGGTGGCCCTGCCGGTGTTCCTGCAGGCCTCCCTGGGCTGGCAGTACTGGGAGGTGGGCGGCTTCCTGGGCCTCTGGGTGATCGGCTACGGCCTCGTGCAGGGATCGGCGCCGGCCCTGCGGCGGGCCTGGGGCCAGAGCGGCCCGCCGGGGGTGGCGGCGGTGGAGTTCTGGAGCGCCCTGCTCACCGCAATCCCCGCCCTGATCGCGATCACCCTCTGGCGCCAGGGGGGCCATCCGGAGGTTGTGGTGGTGGTGGGCCTGGCGGTGTTCGGGGTGGTGTTCGCGATGAATTCCTCGATCCACAGCTACATGGTGCTGGCCTACACCGATGCCGAGTCGGTGAGCCTCAACGTGGGGTTCTATTTCATGGCCAACGCCGCCGGCCGCCTGGTGGGAACGCTGCTCTCAGGGGCGATGTTCCTGAAGGGAGGCCTGCCCGCCTGCCTGTGGACCTCCACCGCCCTGGTGGCCGCCGCCGCCCTGGTGAGCACCCGTCTGCCCGTTCCGCCCCGGCAGCAGCCGTTCAGCGGGTGAGCGGCCGGCGGGTCGCTGCCGCGGAACCTAAAGTTGCCCCATTGCCCTGTCCCTCCGCACGCCCGATGGTCCGCTCCGGCCTCCACCGCTTCGGCACCCTGCGGTCGGCCCTGCTGATCGGGGCCAGCGTGGCGCTTGTGGGGGTGTCGAGCACCGCCAGCGCCCGCGGCAACAGCTCCGGCGCCAGCACCACCCCCACCCTTGGTGAGGCCCTCAGCCCTTCCACCGCCGAGCAGAAGGCCCTGAGCGAACACCTGCGGGCGAAGGGCGCCATTTTCTATGGCGCCTGGTGGTGCCCGGCCTGCTTCAAGCAGAAGAACCTCTTCGGCAAGGAGGCCGGCGATCGCCTCCCCTACGTGGAATGCGACAAGGAGGAGGCCGGTCGCAAGCGCTGCATCGCCGCCAAGATCCGCGCCTTCCCCACCTGGGAGCTGGCGGGCAAGCGGCTGGAGGGGGTGCAGACGATCGAGCAGCTCAAGCTGTGGAGTGGCTTCGGCCGTTGAGCTGAGCCCACCACCCGCCCCACAGGGCGGAGCTCAGGGCTCAGAGCTCCCCCACGGCCCGCCAGGCCAGGTAAGCGGAGAAGCCGAAGCCGAGGATCGCCTGGATGCGCACCTGGTGCTGCGCCAGCCAAGGCGCCAGCGTCTCCAGCGCCCGGCGGCCGCGGCGGCCGCCGAGCTGCACCAGAACCGGTGGGGCCAGGGCCGGCAGCAGCGTGATCGCCGCCACCAGGGTCACCAGCAGCGCCTCCACCGCCAGTGGCGGCCGGGCCCGGGTCAGGTCCTGCAGGGCCGGCAGGAACAGCACCATCGAGGTGAGGTTCGTGGCCATGCTGCCCACCCCCAGCAGCACCGCCCGCCCCAGCCCCACGGACGCCGCCGCGGGGGCCGCTCGGCCGGCCCGCCGCCGCAGACGCCGCAGGGCAAACAGGAGCAGGAGCAGGGCCAGCCCCCCGTGCACCGCCGCGGCCACCGGATCGGGCCCCACCGTGCGGGGCGGCAGCACATGGCCCAGCAGCAGCCCCGCCGCACTCCAGCCGGCCACCACCAGGGCGGCCCCGGCGGCGAAGCCCCAGCTGGGTGCCAGGCCAGTGGTGCTGCGCCCGAGAATCATCACCTGCAGGATCAGCACCAGCGGACTCACCGCCGCCCCGAGGGCCAGCGGCAGCACCTCGATCAGCAGCTCTACCACCCGTGGAACGGTGCCCATGCCCCCAGCTTGGCCTCACTCCCCCGCCGCCGCGCCGCGATGACGCGGGTGAAGATCTGCGGCATCCGCCGCCGCCACGATGCCCTGCGGGCGGCGCAGGCCGGCGCCGATGCGGTGGGGGTGCTGGTGGGCCGCCGGCACCCCAGCCCCGACTTCATCCCCCCGGATCATGCGGCGGAGATCCTCGATTCCCTGCCCCCGTTCGTGCACGGGGTTCTGGTGTCGCATCTGGAGGAGCCGGACGCCCTGGCGGATCTGATCGCGCGCACCGGAGCCGCCGTGGTGCAGGTGCATGGCCCCATGCCGCCGGAGGGGCTGCGGGAACTGCGCCGCGGCCGGCCAGGGCTCCGGATCCTGCGGGCCGTTCATCTCCTGGGCCCGGAAAGCCTGGAGGCCGCCGCGGCCCTGGCCCCCTGGGTGGATGGGCTGGTGGCCGACAGCGCCAATCCCCGCACCGGCCAGGTGGGGGGCACCGGCCTGGTGCACGACTGGCGGCTTTCGGCCCGCCTGCGGGAGCGCGTGGCGGTGCCGCTGATCCTGGCCGGCGGCCTCCACGCCGGCAACGTGGGCGAGGCGATCGCCCGGGTGAGCCCCTGGGCGGTGGATGTGAATTCCGGCGTGAAGGGCGCCGATGGCTACAAGGATCCAGCCAGGCTGCGGGAGTTCCTGGAGGCGGTGCGCTCGCGGAGGTAGCGCACCGTGGGGCGGGCAGCACCCCGCAGCTCGGGGCGCTGGACCTGGTGCAGGGCCTGGGCGGCCGGAGCCGGCTGGGACGGCTCCAGGGTGCCGAGGCCCACCACCACCAGAAGGGCCAGCATCAGGGTGAGCAGTTTCTGGGTGGGGGTAGCGGGGGGAGTGCGACGGATCATGGGGATTCCCTCGACCGATGAGCTCAGCTTCGGCGGCCTCGCCAGGGGAGGCTGCGATCTGGCGCATGGCCGGCTGTGATCCTGCTCACAGGCCCTGAAGCGGCCGGAGCCTCCCGGAGTTCCCCCTAGCGTTCTGATCCTCCGCCCGCCCGAGCCATGGCCCGCCGGCGCCGCCGATTCCTGCTGCTGCTTCTGGCTCTGTGGTGGCTGGTGCTGCTGCTGCCGTTCCCCGGCCGCCTGAGCGCCCAGCCGGCCGCGGGCCCCGGCACCGAAATCCGCGGCGTGTGGATCACCGCCAACGACATGGGCACCCTGCGGGACCGGGAGCGGATGAAGGCCGCGGTGCGCCAGCTGGCGGCCCTGAACTTCAACACCCTCTATCCAGTGGTGTGGAACAACGGCTTCGCCTACTACCCCAGTGCCGTGAGCGAGGGGCGCGGCCTGCAGCACTTCACCTACCGCGGCCTGCAGGGGCAGGACATCCTGGCGGAGCTGATCGAGGAGGCCCACCGCCAGGGACTGCAGGTGATGCCCTGGTTCGAGTTCGGCTTCATGACCCCGCCCGGCTCCACCGTGGTGCAGCGCCATCCCGACTGGCTCACCCAGCGGCGCGATGGCAGCCGCACCTCGATCAGCGCCGCCGGGGAAGTGGCCTGGATGAACCCCGTTCACCCGCAGGTGCAGCAGCTGATCACCGATCTGGTGCTGGAGATCGTGGGCACCTACGACGTGGACGGCATCCAGTTCGATGACCACATGAGCCTGCCGCGCGACTTCGGCTACGACCCGTACACCGTGGCGCTGTACCAGCGGGATCCGCCGCCGAAGGACCCCAAGGCCCCGAAACGGGTGGTGCCCACCGATCCCCAGGACGCCGCCTGGGTGCGCTGGCGGGCCGACCGGATCACGGCGTTCCTGGCACGGCTGCAGCAGGCCGTGCAGGCGCGCCGAGCGGGAGTGATCCTCTCGATCTCGCCGAACTACTACGACTTCGCCTACAAGCTCCAGCTCCAGGACTGGCTGGCCTGGGTGCGCCAGGGCCTCGTGGGCGAGGTGGTGATCCAGATCTACCGCCCCGACCTGGAAAGCTTCGTGCCGCAGCTCGATCGCCCCGAGGTGCGCGAGAGCCTCGCCAAGGTGCCCACCGGGATCGGGGTGATGAGCGGCCAGCGGAACCGGCCGGCGCCGATGGCCCTGATCCAGGCCCAGGTGCAGGAAGCGCGGCAGCGGCAGCTGGGGGTGGCGTTCTTCTATCTCGAAAGCCTCTGGGAGCTCAGCGACGAGCCCAAGGACAGCCGCCTGGCGGGGTTGAGCCAGCTGTTCGCCACGCCGGCGCCGCGTCCCCGCCTGGTGCGGGCGGCGCCGGCCTGGCCCTCTACGCCGCCGCCCCTGCCGCCGCCGCCCCCGGGCGGCTGAGGGCCTGGAGATCGGGCGAGAGCACCACCGGCAGTGGCCCGCGGGGCGGAGCCAGCTCCACTTCGGCCCGGCGGCGGGCCTCCTCGGACAGGGCCCGCCGCTGGGCGTAATCGGCCAGCTCCTGCCAGAGCAGCCGGGCCCGCTCGGGGGCCATCGGCCGCTGGCTGGCCTCGATCACGATCTCGCCCTCCGCGGTGCGCCGTGCGGTGAGCTGGATGGCCAGTTCCGCGGCTGTGGCCGCACCGGCTGCCTCCAGGGATGCCATCGGTCGTCTCCGAGCACGTGGGGTGGAAGCCGCCAGGGGATCCCCTGGCGGCAGGTTCACCCTCCCAGCGGCGGGCGCAGAAGGCCGTGACCGGGCTCAAGGGCAGCTGTGATCCTGCTCACACCCGGCGGCCCCCACCCGGGCGCACCTTCTCAGCCCTGGGGCCGCGTCTCCCCGTTCGCCGAGGCTTCGGAGGCGGAATCGGCATGGGCGGCGGCGATGGCCGCAAACTGATCCTCGATCCGCAGGAAGGCCTGCACCACAACGGGATCGAACTTCCTGCCCTCCTGGCTTCGGATGAAGTCACAGGCCTCGGCATGGCTGAAGGCGGGCTTGTAGCAGCGCCGGGAGATCAGGGCGTCGTACACATCGGCCACCGCCATCAGGCGGGCCGCCAGGGGGATGGCCTCGCCGGCGAGGCCCTCGGGGTAGCCGCTGCCATCCCAGTTCTCATGATGGTGCAGGGCAATCTCCCGGGCGAAGTGGAGGAAGGTGCTGGGGGCAGCCAGCAGCTCTTCGGCGGAGTTGATGATCCCGGCACCGAGCACGGTGTGGTTCTTCATGAGATCGAACTCTTCGGGCGTGAGCTTGCCTGGCTTGAGAAGAATCGAATCGGGGATCCCCACCTTGCCGATGTCGTGCAGGGGAGCAGACATGAAAAGCAGATCGATGCTGGTCTCGTCGAATTCTCCGGCGTAGGGGGAATTGCGGGTCAGCTCCTCCGCCAGGGCCCGCACGTAGCGCTGCGTCCGGCGGATGTGCATGCCGGTTTCGTTATCGCGGGTCTCGGCCATCGACGCCATCGCCATGATCGTGACCTCCTGGACCTTCTGCACCTCCAGGGTGCGGCGCTCCACTTCCTCGCGCAGGTAGCGGTTGTTGTCGAGCAGCACATCGGTGGCGCGCTTCAGTGCCACATGGGTGGCCACCCGCGCCAGCAGCAGCGGCGGCGAGATCGGCTTGGTGATGTAATCCACGCAGCCGCAGGCAAAGCCCCGCTCCTGGTCTGTGACCTGGTCCAGCGCCGTGAGGAAGATCACGGGGATCTCACGGGTGAGTGGATCCTGCTTGAGCTGCAGTCACACCGCATAGCCGTCGAGGCACGGCATCATGATGTCGAGCAGGATCAGATCGGGGCTGGGCTCCTGGCGGGCGAGCTGCAGGGCGGTCTTGCCGTTGTTGGCCAGCCGCACCCGGTACCGTCCCCGCAGCAGGCCGTTCATCAACTGCAGGTTTTCCGGGGTGTCGTCCACCACCAGCACGGTGACCAGGCCCTGGGCCTGAGCCTGGGCCCTCACCTGGGCCATGGCGACATCCGGAGGGATCACGGGCCAGGCTCCGCGGGCGTGGCCGGGGAGGGAGGCTGGACATGGAGGCGCAGCTGCTGGAGGGCAGCGGCGAAATCGAAGTTCATCAGCTCGCGCGACACCGCCTGGTATCCATCGGTGCCGAGGAGGGTGGTCAGGGTCTCCCTATCCTGCTCGATCCGCTCCAGGGCTTCACCATCGGAGGCATCCAGCAGCTCTTCGAAACCCTGCACCACCTGGCGCTGCTCGTCAGTCCAGGGGGTCGTGGCGGCCTCCACGGAGACCTGCGGATCCACTGCCGGCGCCGACTCGGGGGCGCAGGCGCGGCGGATCCGCTCCAGGGCCCTCTGAAGCTGCTCGGCGAACTGCTGCCTGAGGCCCGCGGGACAGCGGCCCAGCTTGAGTTCCGCATCCAGGCAACTGGCGGCATCGGCCAGCGCCACCGCCCCCAGATTCGCCGCCACCCCCTTGAGGGTGTGGACGATGCGTTCCCCCTCCCGCCACTCCCCGCGCTCCAGGGCGGCCTCCAGCCGCTCCACGGCATCGGCCTGGGTGTTCACCAGGCTCAGCAGCAGCCGGCGGTACAGCCCGATGTTCCCCGCCACCCGCTGCAGGGCCCCGGCGGTATCGAACCCCTCGAGCTCGGGCAGGCGGGCATCCGCCGAGACCGGCGGAGGAGCCACCAGGGTCCGGGGAAGCGGCGAGCCGGCAGCAGGCTGGCGGCCGCTCCAGAGCTGCAGCCGGCGATAGAGATGCTCCGGGTCGATCGGCTTGGGAATGTGATCCTTCATGCCCAGGGCCAGGCAGCGATCTCGCTCCTGCTGCAGGGCGTGGGCCGTCATGGCCAGCAGAGGAAGGTCCTGCCAGCGGCCATCGGCCTGGATGCGGCGGGCGCATTCCCATCCATCCATCTCCGGCATGTTGAGGTCGAGCAGCACCAGATCGCAGGGCAGGCCAGGCGCGGCGTGCGGGGTGTTCCGCTCGAGCCAGGCCAGGGCTTCCACCCCATTCAGCGCCGTGCTCACGCGGATCCCCACGATCTCGAGCAGCTCCTGGGCGATCTGGCTGTTGATCAGGTTGTCCTCCACCAGCAGCACGTGCAGGCCCTGGAGCCCCCAGCGGGCGGGATCGTCCCACTCCGGTGCGGCGGCCGCAGGCCGATGGGGGGCCGCACCGAAGAGTTCCACCAGGGTGTCGACCAGAACGGGATGACAGACCGGCTTGCTCAGGCAGGCGTCGAGAAGACCCGGGGCAGCCCGGTGGCACACCTCTTCCCAGCCGTAGGCCGTGACGATCACCACCCGGGGCTGCGGCAGGCCCCCATCCGAGCGGATCTGCCCGGCAACCGCCAGGCCATCGAGGGCATCCCCGAGTTGCCAGTCCAGCAGCAGCAGTCCGTAGGGATCGCCGGCCTTGGCCGCCTGTCGCACGGCGGTGAGGGCCTCCTGGCCGGAGGTCGCGGTGTCGCAGCGCAGGGGCAGGGGGGCCAGCAGACCGAGCATCACCTCCCGGGCCACCGGGTTGTCGTCCACCACCAGCACCCGCTGCTGATCGAGCCCCCCGGGAATCTCCCGAGAGGGGAGGGCGGCGGCGATGCCGAAGCGAGCCAGCGCCGTGAAGCGGGCCCCCTCACCGAGGCGGCTGCTCACCCGGATCGATCCCCCCATCAGATCCAGCAGCTGTTGGCAGATGCTCAGATCAAGGCCAGTGCCGCCGTAGCGGCGGGTGGTGGAGCTCTCCGCCTGGGTGAAGGACTGGAACAGACCGGCCATCTGCTCCTCACTCATGCCGATGCCGGTGTCCTGCACCACGAACTGGAGCAGGGCCTGATCGCTCAGGCGCTCGGCCAGCGACACCCGCAGGGTGATCTGTCCATGGTCGGTGAACGTGGCGGCATTGGAGAGCAGGTTGAGCAGCACCTGCGTCAGCCGCAGCGGATCCCCGTTCAGGCTGGAGGGCACCTCCTCATCCACGCTGAAGAGCAGTTCCACGCCCTTGGCGAACACCTTGTCGGCCACGAGGTTGGCGACATCGCTCAGCACCGCATCCAGCCGAAAGTCGATATGCTCGAGGGTGAGCTTGCCGGCCTCAATCTTGGAGAAATCGAGGATGTCGTTGATGATCCGCAGCAGATTGCGCCCGGCTGCACTGATCTTCTCGAGATAGTCCTGCTGCCTCGCGTCCAGATCCGTGCGCAGGGCGAGGTGGGTCATGCCGAGAATCGCATTCATCGGCGTGCGCAATTCGTGGCTCATGCGCGAGAGGAATTCGCTCTTGGCCGCATTGGCCTGTCCGCCTCCTTACGCGCCTGCAGCAACTCCAGCTCCTGGCGGTGGCGATCGGTGATGTCCTCCCCGGAGCCCAGCAGGCCGATCGGCGACCCTTCGCTGCCATCCAGGAGGCTCACGTGCCAGCGCATCCGGCGGGTGCCCCGGGCCGTTGTCCGGACCCGGTACTCCAGCTGGCCCTGGGGCGGAAGCCTCCCCCGCGCCGCCTCCGCAAGCCAGTGCTGCAGCAGCGCTTGATCGGCCGGGTCCACCCACTCGTCCAGCCAGTCGCCCCCGAGCCAGCCGTCGGGAGGGATCCCGAGCAGCTCGCAGCCGCTGCGGTTGAGCAGGGTGATGCATCCACCGGAATCCAGGGCCAGCAGGGTGGTCTGCACGGTCTGGATGTAGGTGTCGAGCTGCTCCTTGGTGGCCCGCAGATGGGTGGTGCGCTCCTGGATGCGGAGCGTCATGGCATTGATCGTGCGGGCCAGGGTGGCGATTTCGTCGCGGCCCCGCACCTCCACCGGATTGAGGCTGTTCTCGTCCTCCGGATCGAAGCCCAGGATGGCCTCGTGCAGCCGCTGGATCGGTGCCGCCAGCCGACGGCCCAGCACCACGCCCGCCACGCTCACCAACACCACCGTTCCAGCCAGAAGCGCCAGCAGCTGCAGCGTGACCGCCCGGCTGTCGTGGTCCAGTTCCTCCTCCGGGATGGTGGCCAGCACCACAACCTCACTGGCGGGGATCTGGCGCCAGGCCGCCAGCAGCACCTCGCCGCGGTGGTTGCGGAGATAGCCGGTGCCGCCGTCCCCCCGGGACAGTCGCCCCCCGGGCAGGCCCAGCCCCGCGGGCCGGATGGGCAGCAGCGGGGGGCCCGGATCGGACGCCTCCACCAGGGAGAGCGGCTGCCAGCTGAGCTCCCCGCCCTGGCGCCGCTCCAGCGCCAGCTGAACCCGGGCCTGGTGATCGAGGCGCTGGATGCGGCTGTCGAGCACGTCCCGGAAGGCCGGCACCCCGAGACGACCCACCAGGACCAGCCGGCGATCCGGCGACGACGAGCCCGCGAACGGCACGGCCAGCCAGGCCGACAGCCCCCCCAGGCCGGGATTCGCAACCAGGGGCACCACCGAGACCTGATGCCAGGGCCGGAGGTTCTCCACGACCAGTGGGAGGCCCGAGCGCCGCAGGGGATCGTGATCGAGGGACAGCCCCACCCGCTCGGGATGGAAGGCGGAGGCCACCACACGGCGCTGCTGGGGATTCACCAGCAGCAGATCACTGAACCCCAGACGCGGAGCCAGCTCGCGCCAGTTGGCCTTGAGGGCGGCCGAGCTGCCCCGGGCCGCCTGCCCCACCTCATCGAGCTGCACGGCCTTGCCGGTGAGCAGGGCCTGAACCTCGAGAACCTTCCCATCCACCACCCGTTCGGCCGCGTCGAAAAGGTTGCTGCTGATCTGCTGGTGGAAGGCCCGCAGGGCGAGCAGCAGGGAAAAGACCAGGGGCGTGAGCCCCACCGCCAGCAGCAGCAGGGTGAGCCGGCCACTCAACGGCAGCCCCCCGAGGCCGCGGCTGCAGCGCTGCAGCACCTGGCGGAGCGGCGGGGGCAGGGAAGGACGGTTCATTGCAGGGCCCTCTCGATCGGCTCGGTATCGACCTGGGGCAAGGGCACGGTTCCCTGGATGACCCCCAACTCCTTCTGCACCGCCCGCACCGCCGCCAGGTTGCGCGCGAGGGTGCCGCCGGGGGCCAGCAGGGCCTTCTGACCGGCCAGATCGGTGTACACCAGACCCCGCTCCGTCCTGCGGAAGGCGTCGGCGGTGATGCCTTCCCGCTCCGCCATGAGGTCGAGCGCTTCGGGATCGCGCCGGGCGGTGGCGTGGGCGGCCTGCCAGACCCGCAGCAGCCGGGTCAGGGTGGGCAGGTTCTGGCGGTACCAGGTGGGCTCCACCACCAGTACATCGAAGATCTCCCCTGGGATCTCGGCGCTGCTGAAGGCCTCCACTCCCTGGCCGCTGGCAAGCACCTCGTCGCTGAAGGGGGGGGGAAGAAGGCCACCCCATCGATCTCCCCACTGCGGAGGCGGTCCCCCATGGCCTCGAGGGGCATCGGAACAATGCGCACATCGTCGAGGCGCAGCCCGGCCCGGGCCAGTGCACGGCTGAGCACGTAGGGGCCCAGGGTGTTGGTGGCCACGCCCACACGCCGGCCCCGCAGCCCCGCCACGGATCCGATCGAGGGGCGCACCACCACCTTGTCGCCGCCGCGGGATTCATTCAGCGCCATCACCACCACCGGACACCGCTGCGGAACTCGGCTGCAGATGTCCACCGCCTCCACCGTGGTGATCTGGGCGATCACCAGCCGTCCCTGGGCGTAGGCGCTGGCGATGGCGCCGGAATCGGGGAAGGTGAGCGGGCGGATCTGCAACCCCTGGGCCCGGTCCAGCTGCTTCTCGTGGGCCAGGTAGAAGTACTCGTAGCCGGGCAAGGCCGCGATCGGGATCTCCACCGGAACGAGCTTCGCGCAGGCCCAGAGGGTGAACAACGCGCCACCACCCACCACGAGCCGGGCAGGCCACGAGCCGGGCAGGCCACGAGCGCAGCTGCACCCTCACCGGGGCCGTCCGGCTCCGTTCTTGCTTGAGACCCTGCACCCCGGCTCCACGGCCGAGCTCACGCTAGGTGGCGCGGAGCCGATCATCCCCGGGTCATCCGCGGCACTTCAGTTGTATTCGCCCGGGATGTCGTTCTTGCGCACCGTGACCCGATCGAAGCGCTGCCCGGAAGCTCGCAGGAGTTCATCGCCGGAGAATTCGTAGCCCAGCTTCAGGGCGATCTGCGCCACGTCATCGGCGGTGGCGGCGGCCAGCACCTCCCGCTTGAGGGCCTCCTCCTGCTGCATGCGCGCCAGGAATGCGCGGAGTTGCTCCAACGACATGGCAGACCGGATTCAAGGGACAGGCAGGGAGAGGCGGCAGCGAGCTCACCGCTCCTGAATCCTCCCAGAGGCTCGAGAGGGGCGAACGCACAGGCCGGCTCGTGGCAAGGGAACACCTGCAGCGCCTCACTCACCCCCTTCAGGGACACGCTGACTTCTCTGGGGAAGAGAGGACGAGATTCCCGCAGGCCATCCTTCACAGCCCTGGTGATCAGCACGCCGCAGCCGAGATCCCTGGTTTTCCGCTCCACGCGGCTGGCCACGTTCACGGCATCACCCACGATGCCAAAACGCAGATCATCCGCCGGGCCGAGATTGCCAACCACCACGGGCCCCGTGTGAATGCCGATCCCAACATCCAGGCCTACCTCGAATTCCTTGGTTACGGCCTCGGAGAGCACGGAAATCAAATCCTTCGGCGGATGGCGATCGCCGATTGCACCGCATCCTCACAGCAAAAGTAATTCTTGCTTTCATTGATACCGAAAATGCAGCTCATCTCGTCGCCAGCCCAGAGGTTGATCGTTCCACCGCTGCCAACGATCTCCCCCTTCAGGGCGGTGAAGTAGCGGTTCAGGATGTAAACCAGCTCATAGGCGGGAATCCTCTCGGACAGGGGCGTGAATCCGCGCAGGTCCACAAAACTGCGCGCACTCCCAGGCAATGGCTTCCGCCTGGGGGACGTGCCGATCGGGCCGAGAGTCGTTCATGGCCACCGATCCCTGCTCCCGCCGATTCATCCTGACATTCATCCTAGCGATGCCCCACCCCCGAAGCGGGCAGCCGAGGTTGACATTCTCCGGTCCCGCCCGGAAGATCCTGGTTATCCAAGTCCCACCCCTGTGAAGCTTCGGCGCCGGTTCCGCTTCGCCCTTCCGCTCACGCTGCTGGCCCAGGCCAGCCTGCTCTCGTTGCCCTCCATTGCGCAGGCCCAGCAGGCCCGCTACGCCCTCACCTGCCTGGGCACCAACACCGGCACGAAGATCAGCTTCCAGTACCGCTGGGGTGATTCTGGTTCCTGGAACGAAGACACCGCCGACCCGGGCAAGTGGACCAAGATGCTGTGGGAGTACGCAACCCCCGGTCAGAACCGCTCGCCCAAGCTCTCGGTTCGCTACGACGACGACTACTCCTCCGGCGTGAATGTGGTGGTGACCCCGCTTCTCTCCTATGCCGCTAAGGATCTCAACTGTGAGCGCAGCGGCAAGACCTACAACTTCTACCTCAAGGGCTCCGAGCTGGTGATCCGCGCTGAGGATTGAGCTCCCCCAGGGGCTGTCCATGCCCGCCCGGCCTGCCTGCGCTGCTCGCCCACGCCAGCACCAGCTGCGTCGATCCCCGCGGGGGTTGCTGGCGGCGGCTTGTGCCATGGGCCTCAGCGGGGCACCCCCCAGCCAGGCCGCTCCGGCGGCGGCCGTGGTGCGGGAAATCCTCAATGGCAACGAGCTCTACATAGAGCAACGCCAGGCCCATGTGAACGAACAGGCCTTTGTGCCGGAGCGGATCCACACGGAAAACAGCCGCGGCCAGCTCGGCTTTGCCGGAGGGGCCGCCGGCCGCCTCAACCGCTTCAGCGAGCTGCGGCTGGGCAGCCAGTGCTTCCTGCTCCAGCGCGGGGAGATCCTGGTATCGGGGAAGCAGAGCGGTTGCACCAGTTCCTCGCGGCTGAGCACCCGCGGCACGAATTATGTGATCTCCCTTCTGGAGAGCGGCGAGGCCGAGGTTTCCGTGCTGGAGGACCTGGTGGAGCTCCAGCGGCTGGAGGGGGGCCGGCCGAGCGGCGAGGGGGCGATCCGCGTGGCCGGGGGCAACCGGGTGCGGCTCTCCCCGGAAGGCAGGCTGCTGTGGCAACGGGCGCTCACCGCCGCCGACTACACGGCCCTCCTGCGGGGCCCGCTCTTCGAGGGGTTCCGCGAGCCCCTGCCGGGCATGCCCGCCCTGGAGGCCTTCCTGCAGCGCCGCTTCCCCGTAGTGCTGCCCGCCACCCCCTCCGGAGAAAGCAGCAGCGATCCCCTGGTGGAGCGCATCAACCGGATCCGTGCGCAGAACGGACGGCCGGCGCTGCAACCCCTGCCGGCGGCCCTGGCCACCGAGAACGTCGCCTATCTGACGCCGGTGCTGGAGGGGATTCTGCAGAGCAGCAGCTGCGACCACGACCGTTCCCGCTGGGACAGCTTCCAGGGCCGCATGGCCTCCACCGCGAAGCTGATGCCCACCAGTGAAGTGATCGCCTGCCCGATGCCCGCCGCCTCCTGGAACCCCGAGGTGATCGTGTCGCGTTGGATGGGCTCGCCGCTGCACACCCAGATCCTGATCAACCGCCCCCGCGCCCAGGCGATCGACTGCGTGAAGGTGGTGCGCTCCGGCAAGGCCGCCGGGGTCTGCACCCTCTGGAGTCCGGTGGGCGGGGGAGCTCGCTGAGTCTCGATCGATCAGGGAAGCAGCAGCAACAGCAGCCGATTGCCCTCCGGATCCAGCAGCCAGGCCTCCCTCCCAAAGGCTTCCTGCCGCGGGGGCTCCAGCGCCGTGGCCCCCAGGGCGAGGGCCTCGACGATCCAGCCCTCGAGCAGATCCCCGGCAGCGCCTGGCGCGGCCTGCCGGTGCAGGCACAGCGCCAGGCGGCCCGCCCCCCGGGGCTGGGGCCGCCTCCGGGCCGGGGCATAGAGCTCGAGGAAGCCGCCCGGCGGCCAGGGCACCCGCCAGTGGGTGGCACTGAGGCCCGGTTGGGGCGCCACGCCGAGCAGGGCGCCATAGAAGCGGGCCAGGACCGCCGGATCGTCGGCAGCCAGCACGATCGAGCCCTTCCGCTCCTGCATCGGCCCGCCGCATTCGCTTCGATGCTGCCACGCGCTCCAGCGGCGCCACGATGGGGGAGCCTGCTGGCCAGGGAACCCATGAGCCACCCCGAGGAGAGCCACCGTTCACCCTCCGGCGCGGGCGGTGAACCTGCCCCACAGCCGCACGCCCCGGCGCCACACACCCCGCCGCCTCCCGAGGCCGATGCCCTGGGGAACCTGGCCGGGCAGCTGCGGCGGCATTCCGCCCTGGAGGACCTGGGGCCGCTCTTCGGGGCGGAGGCCCAGGGGCGGCGACCCGCCGCAGCGCCCTGAGCGGCCGGATCCGGCCCCTGGAGCCAGCCGACTGGGTGGAGCAGAGCCAGGCCGTGCTGGTGGCGATCGACGCCGCCGGCGACGCCGTGGTGGGCAGCAACACCGCCGGCTGGGCGATGTGGATGCCCATGTGATGGTCCGGACCCTGCTGGAGGAGGCGGGCTCAGGCCCCTCCGGCGGCGCTCAGGCGGGAGGCTCGCCGGAGCCGGGCCGCGCTTCCGGCCCGAGCTGAGCGATCGCCTCCGCTGGCACGCCCACCTGCCGGGCGATCAGCAGCACCAGCTGCTCCAACCGCTCGAGGCGCTGCTCCAGCGGAAGCGGCTCGGGGGTGCGGCCCGGGGCCGCGACCGGGGCGCGCCTCCCCCGGGTGCCGCCCCGGCTGGGCTGGCTGGGCAGGGCACTGCGCAGGGGCGGGCCATCGGGATGGCGGAGCAGGGCGTCCATCTGCTGTTCCATCGGCCCCCGGCTTAGGCCCTTGATGCCCCGCTGCTTGCACAGCTCCCACAGCGCCTGGATCGAGAGCGCCTCCAGCTCCTCACAGCTGGCGCGGGCTTCCCCGTGCGGCAGGGTTGGCGGACGGGGGATGGGCTTAGGGGAATCGCCCAGTTCCTCCTGCAGGCCGCGGTAGAGGCGGGCATCGGACTGGGCCAGCTCCCGCAGGGTGGCCCGCAGGCTGTCAGTGAGTTGCCCCATCGGCCTCCCCCTGGGCGGGTGGATGCGAACGGAGGCTTCCCGCTGGGCCAGATCCAGCAGCCGCTGCCGCAACTGGGCCGTTTCCTCGCGGGCCTTGCTGGCGAGGCTGCGGTGCTGGCCGCGGCTGCGCATGGAGCTCCTGTAGCAGTTGCGCAGCTTGAGGTACACGCTGTTGAGCTCCTCGCGGCTCAAGGGTTCGGAATCGGGCGGGAAGTCGGTGGGGGGGGGGGAGAACAACCATGGGGGCGACCACTCGGGGCCAATCCTGACCTCGAGAAGGGAGGAACCGCCGGAATCCCGGCAGGCTGGCCGGTGTGTGCAAGGGGCTCTGCCGCGATCGAGCCGGCAGCGGAAGTCCCGCGGCGCCCCAGCACTGCCGCCGCCTGCGAGGCGATGCGTAGCCCTATCGAAATATGAATGCAGCAGACGAGCCTGGCGGCTCTACCTACTTGTATGCGTTCAGAGGTCGTGACGCACCGTCGCAGAACTGCACGCTGATCGTGCCTCGCGGAGCGATCAGGTTGCTGTGCTGCGTGTTCCCGACTTCAGGCAGCCGGCAGCAGGGATGGCATCAGTCCACCGCGGTGATGCGCGACCCAGGCCTGCTCCAGGAACTGCCAGACATCGCGCCCCTGTTGCCGCAGAGTGGTGGTGACCGTGAGCAGGCGGCTGCGGCAGATCGCACCCTGGCGGGACTGGACGCCATGGCTGATCCTGCGCTGAATCACCGA
>JBJTWS010000003.1:0-3023 GCA_046081905.1 Synechococcus sp.
CTCGGAAACCACCCCCTACGACCCGCGCAGCCCCTATTCCGCCAGCAAGGCCGCCAGCGACCACCTGGTGAATGCCTGGCACCACACCTACGGCCTGCCGGTGGTGCTCACCAACTGCTCCAACAACTACGGCCCCTGGCAGTTCCCCGAGAAGCTGATCCCGGTGGTGATTCTCAAGGCCGCCGCCGGCCAGCCGATCCCGCTGTACGGCGATGGCGCCAACGTGCGCGATTGGCTCTACGTGGACGACCACGCCGATGCCCTGCTGCTGGCCGCCACCCAGGGCCAGCTCGGCCGCAGCTACTGCGTGGGAGGCCATGGGGAGCGCACCAACAAGCAGGTGGTGGAGGCGATCTGCGCTCTCCTCGATCAGCTGCGCCCCGCCGGCGCCCCCCATGCCCGCCTGATCACCCCGGTGACGGATCGCCCCGGCCACGACCGCCGCTATGCCATCGATCCCAGTCGCATCACCAGTGAACTGGGCTGGCAGCCCCGCCACAGCTTTGAAGAGGGCCTGGAGGCCACGGTGCGCTGGTACCTCGAGCACCAGGACTGGTGCAATCAGGTGCGTGACCGGGCCGGCTATGGCGGCGGCAGGCTGGGTGTTCTGGCAGGGGCGCCCTGAGTTCCAGCAGGGATCGCAACGCAGAACGTCGTTAAAGTAAGGATTCCTTTCTGGGCATGGCCATGGTGATTGCCAAGCGCACCAGCAAGAATCAGCTCACCCTCCCCAAGGCCGTCGTGGAGCAGGTGGGTGTGGCTGACTACTACGACGTGGCCTGTGAGAACGGTCGCATTGTGCTCACGCCGCTTCATCCCGGTAGCGCCGACGCCGTTCGCAAGCGTCTGGCGGAGCTGGGCATCTGTGAAGAGGATGTGGCGGATGCGGTGCACTGGGCCCGCAACCGGTGACACGGGCACCGGTACGTGCCCTGCTCGATACCAACGTGCTGGTTTCGGCGTTGCTGTTCTCCCATGGGCGGCTCAGCTGGTTGCGGCCCTGCTGGCAGAGCGGGCAGCTCGTGCCCGTCTTGGCACAACCCACCGCACGCGAGTTGTTGCGGGTGCTGGCGTATCCCAAATTCAGGCTGGCTTCGCAGGATCGCGAGCGCCTGCTGGAGGATCTGCTCCCCTGGAGTGAAAGTTGGAGCGGCCCGATCCCCAGCCATGGACCCCGCGTCCGCGACGCGCATGATCAGGTGTTTCTGGATCTGGCACTGGCCGCTGCAACACCGCTGCTGGTGAGTGGCGACGCCGATCTGCTGGCACTGGCGGGAAGCCTGGAGTCTTTGCTGATCCTGAGCCCCGCTGGTTTGCAGGGCTGGTTGTCGACACAGCGCTGAGCCGGCCCGCCGCTTGCACGCCTGCCCCCGCAGGCTGGTGACTGTGTTGCGATCGCATTAAGGTCGCACCACTCCACGGTTCTGCTCATTGCCCTGGCGCCGGCCGCGACGACAGCTCTTCTTCTGCGCGCTGCTGGATCTGGCCGGGCTGCCCGCGGCGGTGCTGATCGCTGATGCACTGCGGCCGCTGGCGCAGCTGCAGAGCCAGCCGGGCTGGTTGCTGCAGCTTGGTTGGCTGTATCTGCTGGTGGGTTGGCTGTTCGGCAACTACACGGTGCTGCGCTGGCCGGGGCTGCGGCTGCGGCTGCTGCTGAAGCGGCTGGCGCTCACCGCCGCCGGCTCCGCCCTGGCGCTGGTGCTGCTGGGGTGGCTGTTCAATGCGCCGGAGCGGATCACGGTGCTGGAGCGGGGCAATTTGCTCACCCTGCTGGCGGTGCAAAGCCTCTGGAGCCTGGGGGTGAGGTTGCTGCTGCGGCTGAGCGGCGTGGCACCAGGCACCGCCGATCCCTTGCCGTTGATGGCCTCGGGCACCCAGGCCCGGCTGATCGCCCGCGAATGGCTGCGCAGTCCGAACGCACGCCGTCCCAAGCTGGTGAGCCCCAGCCTGCTGAGGGATGAGCGGCTGCGGCGCACCCGCCTGCGCCAGCTCACCCTGGCGCCTGGCCTGAGCCTCGAGCCGGAGCAGCAGCGCGAACTGTCCCTGCTAGAGCAACGGGGCGTCTCACTCACCACGCTGGAGCAGTTGGTGGGCACGCAGCTCGAGCGGCTGCCGCCCGCCCTGTTGCCGCAGGAGTGGCTGGATTACGCCGATCTGCCATGGAGCGATGAGTTCAGCTTCCAGCGCAAGCTCAAGCGTGTGGCCGATGTGGCGGTTTCCCTGGCGCTGCTCACGGCCGCCGCGCCTTTGCTGCTGCTGGTGGCGCTGCTGATCCGCCTGGAGGACGGCGGGCCGGTGTTCTATGCGCAGGAACGCTCCGGCTGGATGGGGCGCCCGTTCCGCTTATACAAGCTGCGCACGATGCTGCACAGCCCCACCGATGGTCCGGCCTGCTGGACCGTGCCTGGCGATCAGCGCATCACCCGCGTGGGCCAGCTGCTGCGGCCCAGCCGCCTGGATGAACTCCCCCAGCTGCTGAACGTGCTGCGCGGCGAAATGAGCCTGATCGGCCCGCGGCCGGAGCGCCCTGAACTGGAGGCCCAGCTTGAGGCAGCCATTCCCCACTACCGCAAGCGCCACTGGATGCCACCCGGCCTGAGCGGCTGGGCCCAGGTGTGCGCCCCCTACGCCGCCAGCGTGGAGGAGGCCGAGCTCAAGCTCAGTTACGACCTCTACTACCTGCGCCACTGGGCCACCGCGCTTGATCTTCTGATCCTGATGAAGACGATCAAGACCGTGCTGAAGGGGGCGGGGCGCTGAGGCGGCAAGCGCTCAGGGCGATTGATCCAGCTCAGCGCCATACAGTCGGCCCATTCAGCTCGGTGTGATGTCGGCTCTGACCCGTTGCCTCGAAGAGGAAGCGGCTGCCATCGCGGCAGCCGCGCAGCGTCAGCCTTCCGACCAGGTGGAGGCTGCCCTGCAGCTGTTGGATGGCTGTGCAGCACGCCGCGGCAAGCTCGTGATCACGGGTGTCGGCAAGAGCGGCATTGTGGCCCGCAA
The DNA here is from genome assembly GCA_046081905.1 of Synechococcus sp. Lineage (GTDB taxonomy): Bacteria > Cyanobacteriota > Cyanobacteriia > PCC-6307 > Cyanobiaceae > CBW1002. The sequence continues at coordinate 3,001 of JBJTWS010000003.1, forward strand.
GATTGCAGCCACCTTCTCGTCCA
>JBJTWS010000004.1:0-9064 GCA_046081905.1 Synechococcus sp.
AAATGGCGCACCTCCACCCCCTCCAGTCCCTCCACCAGGCGGGCGGTGGCGGCGTCCATGCACACCAGCGTGTCGACCCGGCGGGTGAGGCCCTCCAGGCGGCTGGCCAGGTTCACCGTATCGCCGATCACGGTGAATTCCATCCGCTGGGGGCTGCCGATCTGCCCCGCCACCACCGGCCCACTCGCCAGCCCGACGCCATTGGCGAGGGGCTGGAACTCCTGATCGCTGCCATCCGCGGCGGCCTCCTGGCGCCAGACGGCGTTGAGTGCATCCAGCCGCTCCTCCATCGCCAGGGCGCAGCGCACGGCGGCGGCGGCCTCCTGCTGGGCGCCGCGGCTCACGGGTGAACCGAACACCGCCATCACCGCATCACCCATGAATTTGTCGATCGTGCCGCCGTGGGCCGTGATCACCTCCACCATCGCGCCGAGATAGGTGTTGAGCTGCGTGACGTGCGACTCGCTCTGGCCGGCGGCCGTGCGGCGGCGGGTGAGTTGCGTGAAGCCCTTGAGATCGGAGAACAGCACCGTGACCTCCAGCACCCGGCCGCGAAGGATCCCCTGGGCGGACTCTGGATCCGCGAGGATCTCCGCCACCACGCTCGGCGCCACATAGCGCTCGAAGGTGCGGCGCAGGCGGCGCCGCTCGCGGCCCTCGAGCAGGAAGGCATCCCCGCCGTAGAGCAGCCCCAGCACCACCAGGCCGGCCGCCGGCGTGAGCAGCGGGATCCAGCGGTTGGCGCTGGTGAGGGCCACCCAGGCCACCGCCAGCTGCAGCGCCAGCACCACCCCCACGATCCCCAGCCGCCAGTTGAAACCCTTGCGGCTCAGGGCCAGGGCTGCCGCCAGTGCCAGGGGCGCCATCGCCAGCAGGGATCGGGCCAGCGGGTCGGCCGGCCAGAGCAGCAGGCCATCCCCCTGCAGTGAGTTGGCGGTGGCCGTGGCCAGCATCTCCAGGCCGGAGATCGGCCCGAAGGCCGTCGGGATCCGGCCTCCCTCCACCGGACCCACCACCACCAGTGCACCCTTCAACGCGGGCTTGAGGGCATGGCGGCCCCAGCGCTCCGGGTCGAGCACCTCCCAGGCGGGCAGGCGCGTGAAGCTGCCTTCGGCGCCATACACGTTCATGGCCATGCGGGCGTCGTCCTGACGGGAGCGCACACCGGCCTGCTTCAGCAGCGCGTTCGCCAGCGACGGGGCAGCGATCACCCCCTGCGACCGCAGCAACCCACCGCTGTGGGCCTCGGGATGCATCAACGGATCGCCGGGCACCGCCGCCAGGGTGTTGGTGAGCCCCACCCGGCCGGGCCCGGCCAGTACCTCCAGGTACGGCTCCGGCGTCACGAAGGTGAGGCCGCCGGCGCCGAGGGAATCTTCCGGTTCGAGCATCTCGGCCGCCAGGGCCACCCGCCCCTTCAACGGCGTGAGCAGGGCGCGCATCGCGGCGTCATCCGCCGGCCCCTTGCCGCTGGGCCCTTCAAACGCCACATTCACCGCCACCGCCGCGGCGCCGGCCTCCACCAGCCGCTGGCTGATCACGCCGTAGGTGGCCCGCGGCCAGGGCAGCGTGTTGAGCCCGCGCGCCCACTCGGGCACCACATCGTTCGGGCCACCCTGGGTGAACCAGGCCGCCTGCTGCAGGCTGGCATCATCCACCGGCACCATCACCACCCGGGCCGGCGGGCGACGCGGCCCCCGCAGCAGCAGTAGTTGCTGATGGGTGCTCTGCTCCCACACCCGCAGGCGTGGTCCCGGCCAGCCGGCGCCCACGCCCGCCCAGACGGCCACCCCCGCCGAGATAAGGGCCAGGCCCGTGGTGCGGTTGAGCTTGCGCAGGCGGAACGGGGCGGCCATTCAGGACGGATTAGAACAAGCCGAAGCGTGGGATCGAGGGGATGACCGGCGCCGAGGGCACCGACGGCAGCGACACCCCCGGCAGCGACGAGCGGATGTAGCTCTCCAGCGCCCCGAAACCCGGCAGCTGGCTGGTGTAACCGGAGAACAGGGGGCCGCCGAGGATGGCGCTGTAATCGCCGGAGCTGAGTTTCAGCAGGGTGAGGATCACGCCCACCGGCGAGATCTTCAGCTTCTGGCCGGCCTCCACCGTGGTGGCCGGCGAGCCGGTGGGCTCCCCTTCCCTGAGCGGCTCGACCTCCACCGATCCCTCCAGCACCGAGAGCTCGGAGCTGCCGTCCTCCTGCACGTCGATCAGATAGTTGGTGCCGCGCACGCTCATCCGCGCCGAGCGGGTACAGCCGTTCTGCTTGCCGGACACCAGGATCTGCCCCTTCTCCATCAGGAAGCAGCTGCTGCCGAGCTTGAGCAGGGGAAAGCGATTCAGCCGGCCGGCCGCGCCGCCGCTGAACAGCAGCTGGCCGCGGCTGTCCTGGGTGCTCACCACCTGCGGTGCGCTGGCACGCGCCTTCACCTTGGCCTGCTTCTGGTCGATGTAGAGCTGATTGCCGTCAAGGATCTCCTGCACCGTGGCGGTCTCGGCGGCGCGGGCCAAGGGCGGGCTGGCCGCCAGGGCGATCGCAGCCAGCGTCAGCGCAGCGGCGAAGCGGTGGGTCATGGCGGCAGCGGCACGGTGGTGAGCATTGTGGGGGGGATCGCACCGGTTGGCCAAGGAATCCGCCAGTCCCGCCAGCATGGACGTTGTTCACGTTCTGGCCCCGGGCAGTTCGACGATGTCTGCAGCGAGAGCCTGCGGCAGCGCTGTTGAGCCTTAGCCGGTGTGAGCGTGAACAGCAACACCCTGGCGCTCGGCATTCCCGACTTTCCGGATCTCTCCCTGACCCAGGGCAACACCTACCTGCACCTCGGCGTCAACGGCAACAGCCTCAGCGGACCGGTGACGTGGAGCGGCAGGCCTACCTGCTGCAGGGTCTCACTACCGTCTTCGTCGATGCAGGGCGGCCTTGCCCAGGCGGGCTGGACTTTTGCACCGGGCTGGCAGGTGCCCTTCATCAATGCCGGCAACAACCTCGGCGTCTGGAACATCTGGCTGCTCGACGACGGCTTTTACGGCAAGATGTCATTGCTGTTCTGATCGGCGATCACCAGAGCTGGCTTCAGCCTCAGTGTCACACCGGCGTTCTGCAGCCGACGATCCAGGGTTGCCAACTTTGTGCAGCGGCTGTGCAGGGCCACCACCAGGTGGAGGGCATCACCGGCGCGCAGCCCCAGGGAGGGCTCCCGCAGCAGCTCGGCTGATGCATGAGCTGTTCGGCCCCTCATGGGGGGCTTCGGAGGGCTGCATCCAGGTGGTGCAGCGGCCCTCGGGTCCGTCGCACCAGCCCTCCAGCCGCAACCTGCTGCCCAGCAGCACCAACTGGAAGGTCCAGTCGCGGCGGGCGTGGATCACAAAGGTGCTGGCCATCGCGCACCTCCTGTTCTATGGAACAGAAAGGGTTCCCCACCTGTCCCAACTCGCCAGGCGACGGGAGCAGTTGCCGGAGTGGCCACCGCCACCTCAGGGCGCCCGCTCAGCCCAGAGCGTGCAGACAGCCGCCGCCCGTCCATCAGCGTCGGCACGGAGGCAATCGACAAATTGGAGCCGGGGGCGATTCAACAGGATGCCGGCATGCACAGGAGAGGCCAGCAACTGCCCAACAATGCGATCCGCACCCCAGCCCCGGGTGTTGGCCGTGCAGGCCATCACCTCGCTGGCAGGGGTCAGGGAAAACCGCCCTGCCGCCGCTGCCTGGAAGGCCTGCCAGCGGTGCAGATCATGGTTGCAGGTCCTGGAAGCCAGCAGCTCCGTCAACAACGGACGCAGATAGGCGCTGTTGCTCTCCACCAGGGCCGGCGGCAGCGGTTGCAAAGCCGGCAGGCCAGCGGCGCGCCGGGCTGCATTGATGCTGCGCACCAGCGGATCCGCCGGCTGGGCAAGCCCAGGGCCTGCCACCAGGGCCAGCAGACCCAGCACGGAACCGCACAGCCGATGCATCACCATCACCCCACCCCGTTGCAAGGCCAACCGCCTGAGCCGGCGGGCCGATGATCAGACCCATCCTGAACCGGCCGATGGCACAGTCCCGCAGAGCATGGCAGGACCACTGGCTGGCCATCGGCACGGCAGCCGTGGTGGGCCTGCTGAGCTGGGCCGGCAACCCCAGCCTGGAGGCCTGGGAGCTCAGCTGGAGCGGAACGGCCCAGGAATGGCGGGGCCTGCGGCGACCCAGAGCCGCAGTGACAATCGTGGCGATCGACGACTTCAGCCTCCAGCAGGCCGCCAACGCGGAGCTGAGCGGCGATCCCCAGCTGCAGAACCTGCAGACCTGGCCCTGGCCGCGGCGCATGCACGCCTTGATCCTCGAGCGGCTGCGGGCTGCAGGGGCCAGGGCCGTCGCTTTCGACGTGCTGTTCGACGGGCCCAGCCTGCATGGCAGCGCCGACGATCAGGCCCTGATCGCGGGCCTGCAGCGCCAGCGGGGACACGTGGTGCTGGCTGCCCAGGTGCTTGCCAGCGAGGGCCCGCTCGCCGGCCTTGCCCTGATCCCTCCGATGGCGCCCCTGGCCCAGGCCGCCGGCAACGCCACCGGACTGATCAATGGTCCCAGCGAGGCCGATGGCTCGATCCGGCGCCGTCCCGGCGACCATGCCGAACAGCTCAGGCAGCAGCTCGGCCCCGCCGTTCCCCCGGGCCTTGCGGTGAGCCTGCTGAAGTTCGGCAACCGGGAGGATCACAGCCGCCGGCCAGCGGCGGGCAGCGGCTGGCAGGCGCTGCTGGATCCCTACGGCCCCCCCGGCACCGTGCCAACGCTGCCGATCTGGTCCGTGCTTGACAGGCAGAGCTACCAGGCCCTGCTGCAATCCGGCCGTCTGCGCGACCAGCTGGTGCTGGTCGGTCCCACGGCGGCGGTGTTTCAGGATCTGCACCGGGGGCCCTTTGCCGGGGCGAAGGGCATGCCGGGGGTGGAGCTCCATGCCACCGAACTCGCCAACCGGCTGGAAGGCCGCACTTTCTGGCACTGGCAACCCGGCCGCCTCTGGGCCCTGGCGCTGGCCGGCCTCACCCTGCTGGCGGGGGTGCTGGTGGAGCGCTGGGAGCGCCCCCTGCAGCGGTTCTTCGTGCTTGGAGGTGCCGCCCTGTTCACCGGCCTGCTGGGGCTGCTGCTGGCCGGCTGGCTGGGCCTGAGCCTGCATCTGTTCAGCGCGGCCACCGCCCTGCTGGTGATGGGGGTGGTGAGCAGCACGGAAGCCACCACCCGGCTGCAATGGCAGCGGCGCCGGCTGCGCTCCGCCCTGGAGCGCTACCTCTCCCCCGCCGTAGCGGCTGAGATCGCCAACCAACCCGCAGAAGCCGATGGCCTGCTGGGAGGGCGCAGCCTGGAGGTGGCGGTGCTGATCGCCGACATCCGCGGCTTCACCGCCCGCACCAGCCAAATGAGCCAGGAGGGCAGGGCCCGCGAATTGGTGGAGCAGCTCAACGACTACTTCACCGAGGTGGTGGCGGCGATCCATGCCGAGGGCGGCACGGTCGACAAGTTCATCGGCGACGCCGCCCTGGCCGTCTTCGGCGCACCCCTCAACCGGGGGGCTGCAGCGGAGGCCGCGGCGGCCCTGCGCACCGCGCAGAGCCTGCAGACCAGGCTGGAAGCCCTGAATACCCGCTGGCAGAGCCTGGGCAAGGACCCCTGGCAACAGGTGATCGTGTTGCATTTCGGCCAGGTGATCAGCGGCAACGTGGGCTCCAGCAGCCGCATGGATTACACCGTGATCGGCGATGCGGTGAACGCCACCAGCCGCCTGGAAGGCGTGGCCAAATCCTGCAACCGCGATCTGGTCATGAGTGCCGCCTTTGTTGCCGCGCTGAGCAGCGATCAGCCCCTGCAGCCTCTGGGCCAGGTGGAGCTGCGGGGTCAGGGCAGCACCGAGATCTATGGCCTGGGCTGAGTCCAGCTACACCATTGGACGTCGAAAAGTTATGGCACAGTCCTCATTACTTGAGAATCTTGAGGATGTGACCGCATGACCCCGGCTCTTCAACGCATCCTCCGACTGACCACGGCAGCGCTGACGAGCCTGGCCCTGACCCCGGATGCGCAGGCCGCTCCGTTCAACCAGGCCACGCTGCGCCGGATCGTGGAGGGGCGTGATGTGTTCATCGACCGCCAACCGGCCCGCGTCAACCAGACCGCCGGCAGCGGGCAACAGGTGAGCACCGGCAACAGCCGGGCTGAGCTGCTGTTTGATCGGCAGGCCCTGGGCTATCTCGGCAAGAACAGCCTGATCACCCTGGGGCAGAGCTGCTTTCGGCTGCAGAACGGCACCGTGCTGGTCAATGGCCCCCAGACCGGCTGCATCGGCAGCCGGGTGCTCGGCGTGCGTGGCACTACCTATGTGCTCACCGCCCTGACTGACGGCACCTATGAACTGGCCGTGCTGCACGGCGAAGCGCTGGTTGGGGTTGCCCCCGAGGCCAACCCCGACTCCACGTCTGCAGCCGAAGCGAACCCAGACATCCTCAGCCTCTACCCGCGGCTCAATCCCGTGATCGACCTGGGCAGCAGCGCCTTCGGCAGCAATGCCGGTGGGGTGAACCTGGGGGCAGCCGAGGGCCTGGTACTGGGGGAGCTGGGTCTGTTCCTGCCCCTGGTGCAGAGCGAAGGCAGCAAGGTGCTCTACAGCTACTCGCGCACCAACACCAATTTTGATGGCTTCTGGGGCATCAGCTCGGAGCTCGGCTACCGCTGGTTTGACCCCAACAACCAGAGCCTCAACGGCGCCCTGCTGGGCTACGACGGCTGGCAGGGCAATGGCTGCTTCCACTCACAGGTGGCGGTGGGCGCCGAGTGGGAGCGCAACCGCTGGCAACTCACGGCACTGGGGGGCATCCCGGTGGATGGCTGCAACGACTCCCTTGGCTATGCCACCGCAGGTGTCGGCATCCCCGTCATCAACCTGGGGCAGCAGTCGATCCTGCTGGGCCTGAGCCCCTACATGCTCACCACCAGCGGCGACGCCTATGCGGGTGGGCGAATCTCGATCGACGTGCCCCTTGGCAACCAGGTTGACCTGATGGCCTACGGCCAATACGACGACCTTCTGGAGACCACCGTAGGGGGCCAAGTGCGCATCCGCTTCGCCATCGGCGGCGGCTTCGTAGCCGATCCCAATCTGCGCCAGGCAGTGCAATCTCCCCTGCCCTGGCAATCCAGACAACGCGGCCAGCAGCAGGGTGGAGCTGCTCTGATCGCCCAGGCGGCCAGCACTCCCTTCCCTGCCGAAGCGGTGCACTGGACTGGACATGCCCTGGCGCAGGACAACCCGGCAAACCAGCAGACGGCCCTGATTCAGGCAGGTGAAATGGCACGGCTTGATGGCGAAGGCAACGTCATCAGCAAAACCCCCCTCAGTCGCGACCAGTTCGAAGCCCTGATCAGCGCCAATCTCAAAGGCCAGAAGCTGCTGCCCGAAAGCCATGCGATCGGCAAGCTCTACGAGCAGCTCTACAGGCCGCCAATCCCCTCGGTGCTGGCGATCACTGGTCTGGACTGGTACCTCAGGGCCCGCGATCCGATGCCGCGACTGCGGGGCGCCAACAACCTCGTGGTGCCGGAGAGCAAACTCAAGCCATCTCCGGAACCCTCACCGAGCCCATCTCCGGAACAATCACCGAGCCCATCTCCGGAACCCTCACCATGAGGCCCAACTACGACACCCTGATCACTGATGGCGAGAAGAGTTGTCAGCATTCATCAATGACACGTATGACTCGTGCGTTAGTCGCTGGGGCCACGGGTCACGGTGAAGGGCACCAGTGACTGATCAATCGCCGTGATCAACTCGCTGCGTTCAGATCGCCAGTGATCGAGACCCCAGCTGGGAAGCCTGAAGCGGCGTGGATCTCCGTGGCCAGACCATCAGCGCTGCAGCCCGCGCCGGCAGGTTCACAGCACCACCGCCGGCCTAGCGTCAGCCCAGCACCCCCCGCAGCTCGGCGCGCGCCTGCTCCAGCGCCACCGCCAGGGCGGCCCCGTCGCGGCCGCCGGCCTGGGCCAGGTTGGGCCTGCCGCCGCCGCCACCACCGCAGGCCTTGGCCACCCCGCCGATGAAGGCGCCGGCCTTGGGCCCCTTAGCGATCACCGCCTTGCCGAAGGCGGCCACCAGGATCACCTTGCTCAGATCCGCCTGGTCGGGCAGGCCGCCGAGAACCACGGCCGCGCCATCGCCGAGCTGATCGGCCAGCCCCTGGGCGGCGCTCTGAAGGCCGGCGCCCTCCACGCCATCGAGGCGGGCCACCAGCAACTGGTGCTCACCGATCGCCACCGCCTGGGCTGCGAGGGCGGCCGCCTTGGCCAGGGCCAGCTCCTCGCGGGCGGCCGCAAGAGCCTTGCCGGTGGCCTTGAGCTCCTCCTGCAGGGCCGCCACCCGCTCCACGATCTCGGCGGGCTGGGCCTTGAAGCGCTCGCCCAGCTGCTTCACCACGGCGTCGCGCTCGTTCAGGTAGGCCAGCACCGCTGGGCCGGCCACCGCTTCGATGCGGCGGATGCCGGCGGCCACGCCGCTCTCGCTCACGATCTTGAACAGGCCGATCTCGGCGGTGTTGGCCACGTGGGTGCCGCCGCAGAGCTCCATCGACACCCCGGGCACATCCACCACCCGCACCACATCGGCGTACTTCTCGCCGAACATCGCCACGGCACCGGCCGCCTTGGCCTGCTCGATCGCCATCTCCTGCACCTCGAGGCGATGGGCCTCGCTGATCCAGCCGTTGATCAGCCCTTCGATCTGCTCGAGTTCAGCGGCCGTGACGGCGCGGGGGCAGTGGAAGTCGAAGCGGAGGCGATCGAAATCCACCAGGGAACCGGCCTGGCCGATGCCGGGATCCACCACCTGCTTGAGGGCCGCCTGCAGCAGGTGGGTGGCGGTGTGGTTGGCCTTGGCGCGGCTGCGGCAGGTGCGGTCCACCTGGGCCGCCAGCAGATCACCCACGGCGATCTGGCCGCGCTGCACACTGCCGCTGTGCACGAACACCGCACGATTGCGCGACACCCCATCGATGCTCACGATCACGCCATCGCCACCGGCTCCGTCGCCGTTGAGCACCCCGCGGT
>JBJTWS010000005.1:0-34773 GCA_046081905.1 Synechococcus sp.
TTATGGCACACAAGATGAGGTCTATATCACCAGCTACTTCGACGGTGGCTACGACTATGACGGCCTCAGCACGCCCAGCTTTGGCACGGCCTACAGCGCCGAGGGCATTGGCTACCTCGGCCTCGGCTCAGAAACCGGCTATGCCTACAACAGCGGCTACAACAATAGCGATTCCTACGTCAGCAACTACTTCTCCGCTGACCTGAGCAGCTCTTACGATTCGTACTACAGCTACACCTACTACTACGGAAACGGTGACAGCTACTCCGGCTACGGCTATGCCAATACAGGCACCTACACCGCCGGTCAGTACGTTTACTCCACTCCTGCCGACTACAACCTCTATAACGAATCTGGCAATTACGGTTATTACTATATTGCTTACATCTATGACTATGGCTACAATTATGTCACACAAGATGAGGTCTATATCACCAGCTACTTCGACGGTGGCTACGACTATGACGGCCTCGGTGCGCCCAGCTTTGGCACGGCCTACAGCGCCTGGGGCAGTGGCAGCGGCGGCCTCGGCTCAGAATCCGGCTATGCCTACAACAGCGGCTACACTAATAGCGATTCCTACTTCACCACCTACGCCTCCGCTGACCTAATCACTGTTGAGCAAGTTGTCATGTCCACTAGCCTCGATCCTGTTACGGGACAAGCGGCTCCCAGTGGGGCGATTTCTCCGGCTATTGCTGCCTTAGAGACTGACTCTTTCCAATCCCTCTCGGAGACCAGTTTCTCGGCCACCATTGAAGATTCGTCGGCACAGCGGTATTTCGAAGCATTTAGCGATTTTGCTGTTCCCGAGTTGTCTGATCTTTCTGCGGAGACATCATCAGCAAGCAGTATCGCAATAATCAGCCAAGGCCTCTCACTCCCTAAAACATTAGAATTGCACACAATTACTTCGAATGTACTTTAGCTTTCGCGTCAGCATCGCCCGTCAAGGCCAATTCAAGGTATGCGGCCCTTAATTGCGACGCCTGTACCACAGGGCTTCTCCTAGTCTTTTGGTACAGAGCGGCCGAGGTCTTGGATCTCATCGCTTACTACAGGGTCTCAACCGATCGGCAGGGTCGATCCGGCCTGGGGCTTGAGGCTCAACAGGAACGGGTCGCTCAACTGGCTGCCGACAGGGGCGCCACCATCATTGCGGAATATGTCGGAGTAGAGAGCGGTCGCAAGTCAGATCGGCCACAGATAGCAGCGGCACTCTAGGAAGCTAGGAAGATGAAGGCAGCGATTGCCGACGCAAAACTTGACAGGCTCGCTAGAGATGCTGAGTTGATCCTGCGCCTGAGCCGGGAGGCAAAAGCTAACGGCATAGGAGGCTTCCTGTTCTGTCACCTACCGGACATTGATGCCACGACAGCGGCTGGTCGCCTGATCCTGGGAGTGATCGGTTCTGTTGCCGAGTTTGAGTCTCGGCGGATCTCCGAAAGAACGAGGGACGCTTTAGCAGCAGCCAAGGCACGAGGAGTCAGGCTTGGTGGTCTACGACCAGGGACCATCAAAACCAATGACGCTGCAAAGGCTCGGGCACAGACAGAAGCTGAAAAGCTCCGGGGAGTGCTGGAGCCGATGGTCAAGGCAGGGATGCCGCTGAGAGCCATTGCTGATGCACTTGCTGGGGCTGGAAAGAGAACGAGGAACGGGCAGGTTCTCAGTCCGAGTCAGGTGAAGCGACTTATTGAAAGGCTAGGGTTAATGAGTCAGTAGATCTTCTCTACGGCCTCTCTGAGCACTTGCATGGTTGTTGTGCCATACCGACTGGTCATAGTGCCTATGGAGGGTGCATGACCTAGCAGATCTCCGATGACCCGTTCATTCAAGCCTGCTTCTCTTAGGCATGTAGTTTATTGGTGTCGAAGTGTATGTGGTCCGATCTTCAGCCGGTTCCTAATGAAGGACGGTGTATTTAATCTTCCAGGCGAAGATAGGTATTGAGGAAAGAGTAATCCGTCTCTTGGGAGGTCTTGCATCAAGCTAGCCAGTGTCGATGAAATCGGTATCCGCCTTCTGCTGTGAACATTCTTGATGCCCTCCCCAACCCTGCGATACTGATTGTCCTTAATGGTTAAGACTCTTGAATCAAGACATATCTCATTGGCCAGTAAGCCTAACGCTTCTTGAATCCTCATGCCTGTGTATCTCAGGAGATAGTAAAGCTGCTGCTGACTGGTATCGAGTCCGGAAGTCAGCGTGTCTGCGTTCTTGTAGTCAAACACCTTGTCTGCGCGTTCGTCTTCCTTGAGGTGCTTGACGACACCATCCCAGATGTTGGTTGCAATCAACTCCTCGTCGTTGCAAAGCTGCCAGTGTGACCTAAGATATCGGATGACTTTCTTGACAGTACTTGCTTTCTTCGTCTTAAGCAGCTGATCCCTGAAGCGTATTGCATCCTCTTCTGATGCCGCGAGTGGATAGTCGCTTCCAAGAAAATCTGTAAAGAGTGCGAAGCAGTTTGTCCATTCTCTAATGGTGCCTTCTGCTGGTCTCTTGAGGTTGCTCGCTTTTAAGATAATCTCCTTAGCGGTTAGCAGGGGAACTGGCGGGAGGCTGGAAAGATGCTCCGCCTCTATTTCCGCCATTGCTACGTGTTCTGGGTCGTTGCTCTTGACGATCTCAAAGAATGCTTACGCCTTGTCTACGCCTCGGAGCGAGATGCTCTTGTCTGACTGATTTAGCCGAGTCTTCGCTTTTCCTTTCCTGTGATGCTCAATAATGGAATCGGTCGCAGGCAAGAAACCGACCAAGAACCGCCTGGCTTCTGGCAGAGTGTCTCCTGTTTTCTTTAGCCATGGCTTGGTTCTTAGTCGGTCTTGGATGTCCCTAGGGGCGTCCCTTCGGGCGTAATAACCGGAACGACCGGGAAGCGTCACAAAGTAGTTGCCAGCTGAACTTCCCAAGTCGCTCTGGTCACGTCTCTATTCACAGATCCTGTCAGAAGCGCCTGCTGTGGCTGAAAGGTCAGTCGTAGCAAGGCATTAAGGTCAGGCGTCGTAGTACATCGTGAACTCGTAGGGGTGCGGCCGCTGGCGGAGCTGCTGCACCTCCTCGTACTTCATCGAGATCCAGTTGCTGATGAAGTCCTCGGTGAACACGCCGCCTTCGAGCAGGTAGTCCTTGTCGGCGTCGAGCGCTTCTAGGGCACCATTGAGGGAGGCCGGCACCGTGGAGATCTTGGCCAGCTCGTCGGCGGGGAGCTCGAACAGGTCCACGTCCGTGCCGTCGCCGGGGTCGATCTGGTTCTTGATCCCGGCGAGGCCCGCCATCAGCATCGCCGAGAAAGCGATGTAGGGGTTGGCCAGGGCATCGCCGGACCGGAACTCGAGCCGCTTGGCCTTGGGGCTGGGCCCGGTCAGCGGGATCCGCACCGCCGCGGAGCGGTTGCCCTGGGAGTACACCAGGTTCACCGGTGCCTCGAAGCCCGGCACCAGGCGCTTGTAGCTGTTGGTGGTGGGGTTGGTGAAGGCCAGGAAGCTGGGGGCGTGCTTGAGCAGGCCGCCCATGTACCAGCGCGCCGTCTGGGAGAGGTTGGCGTAGGTGCCCTCACCGAAGAAGAGCGGCTGGCCGCCCTTCCAGAGGCTCTGGTGGACGTGCATGCCACTGCCGTTGTCGCCGAACACCGGCTTGGGCATGAAGGTGCAGCTGCGGCCGTACTTGCGGGCCACGTTGCGCACCACGTACTTGTAGATCATCACGTTGTCGGCCGCGCTGATCAGCTCGGCGAACTTCATGCCGAGCTCATGCTGGCCAGCGGCGGCCACCTCGTGGTGGTGTTTCTCGATCGGCACGCCAAGGGAGCCCATCAGCAGCAGCATCTCGCTGCGGATGTCCTGCAGGGTGTCGTTCGGGGCCACGGGGAAGTAGCCCTCCTTGAGGTTGATCTTGTAGCCGAGGTTGCCCCCCTCCTCGATCCGGCCACTGTTCCAGGGGGCCTCGATCGAATCCACGCTGTAGAAGCAGCCCCCCTCGCTGGAGCTGTAGCGCACGTCATCGAAAATGAAGAACTCCTGCTCCGGTCCGAAGTAGGCGGTGTCCGCCAGGCCGGTGGAGCCCAGGTAGGCCAGGGCCTTCTGGGCCAGGGCGCGGGGACAGCGGCCGTAGGGCTGGCCGCTGCGCGGTTCCTGGATCGAGCAGATCAGGCTGAGGGTCTTGTGGCTGTAGAAGGGGTCGACCCAGGCCGTGGCCGGGTCGGGCACCATCGCCATGTCCGATTCGTTGATCGCCTTCCAGCCCAGGATCGAGGAGCCGTCGAAGGCCAGGCCCTCCACGAAGGCCGCTTCATCGACCAGGTCGGTGCAGACCGTCAGGTGCTGCCACTTGCCGTGCAGGTCGGCGAACTTGAGGTCGATCAGCTCGATCCCCTCGTCCTTGATCAGTCGCAGGACGTCCTGGGCGGTGTGGGCCATCACGATGGGAAGGAAGGGTTCCGCGGAAGTTCCACGGGTTTGCGGGAAGGTACGCAGCGCCACAACCCCGTTTTGTAGCGGCCGACACCGTTCCGCGGGGTGTGGCCCCGTGCTGCCGGGCCCACCGGGGCTGGCCGCCCCTGCGTAACCGTTTCTGTCAACTTGCCGAGATCGCCCCTGGCGGCTGGGGTTTGCACGGTTCATGAGTGCTAATTTCCGCCTAGGTGCGTCGATCCACAACACCCATGCGCGATGCCATCACAGGTTTGATCGGCCGCTACGACCAGTTGGGTCGCTATTTCGATCGCGATGCCATCGACCGCATCCAGACCTTCTATTCCCAGTCCGCCATCCGCCTGGCGGCCGTTGAGCTGATCAACCGCGAGGCCGCCGAGATCGTGCGGGAGGCCTCCCAGCGCCTCTGGAAGGAGGATCCCGAGCTGATCCTCCCCGGTGGGAACGCCTACACCACCCGCCGGCTGGCCGCCTGCCTGCGGGACATGGACTACTTCCTGCGCTACGCCAGCTACGCCCTGATCGCCGACGACGCCACGATCCTCAACGAGCGGGTGCTGCACGGCCTCGACGACACCTACAAGATTCTGGGCGTTCCCACCGGTCCCACGGTGCGGGGCATCGCCCTGATGGCGGATGTGATCTGCGAGCAGCTCTCCAATGCCGGTGTGGCCGATGCCGCCACCCTGGCCGCGGTGGTGCGGGCCCCCTTCGAGCACCTCTGCCGCGGCCTCGGCGCCACCAACGTGCGCGCCCGCTGAGGGCGGCATCGCCGCTGCTTAGGCTCACCCGTCTCACCCCCCCCTGCCCTCGGTCTTGGTTTCCACTCCCGCCCGCCCAGCCGTCCACGAATCCGGCGTCCGTCAGGACCATCGGCTCTCGCTCGATCCGATCGCCACGCCCGACCGGCTCCTGCTCGGCCCCGGACCCTCCAACGCCCACCCCACGGTGCTGCAGGCCCTGGCCCGCACCCCGATCGGGCACCTCGATCCGCTCTACGTGGAGCTGATGGGGGAGGTGCAGGAACTGCTGCGTTACGCCTGGCAGACCGACAACCGCCTCACGATTCCGATGAGCGGCACCGGCAGCGCCGCCATGGAGGCCACCCTGGCCAACACGGTGGAGCCCGGCGACAAGGTGCTGGTGGCGGTGAAGGGCTACTTCGGCCTGCGGCTGGCGGACATGGCGGGCCGTTACCGCGCCGAGGTGGTGACGATCGAGCGCCCCTGGGGTGAGGCCTTCAGCCTCGAGGAGCTGGAGGCGGCCCTGCAGGAGCACCGCCCGGCCATCCTGGCCATGGTGCATGCCGAAACCTCCACCGGCGTCTGCCAGCCCATGGAGGGGATCGGCGACCTCTGCCGCCGCTACGACTGCCTGCTGCTGCTGGACACCGTCACCTCCCTGGGGGGGGTGCCCCTCTTCCTCGATGACTGGAAGGTTGATCTGGCCTACAGCTGCAGCCAGAAGGGCCTGAGCTGCCCTCCCGGTCTCGGCCCCTTCACGATGGGTCCCCGCGCTGAGGCCAAGCTGGCGGCCCGCACGGGCAAGGTGCCCAACTGGTACCTGGATGTGAGCCTGCTCAACCAGTACTGGGGCAGCGACCGGGTGTATCACCACACCGCCCCGGTGAACATGAACTTCGGCATGCGCGAGGCCCTGCGCCTGCTCGCCGAGGAGGGATTGGAGGCGGCCTGGGCCCGCCACCGCAGCAACGCCGAGCGTCTCTGGAGCGGCCTGGAGTCCCTGGGCCTCGAACTGCACGTTCCCGAGGAACTCCGCCTGCCCACCCTCACCACCGTGCGCATCCCGGAAGGAGTGGATGGCAAGGCCTTCAGCCTGCATCTGCTCAACAGCCATGGCATCGAAGTGGGCGGTGGCCTCGGCGCCCTGGCCGGCACGGTGTGGCGGATCGGCCTGATGGGCTTCAACAGCCGCCCGGAGAACGTGGACCGGCTGCTGAACCTGTTCGAGACCGAGCTGCCTGCCTTCCGCGCCGCTGCCTGAACCAGCGGCTCAACTGCTCGCTCGCCTCCTCCTGCAGCACCCCGCCCATCACCTCCATGAGGTGGTGGGCACTGGGGTCGTGGGCGAGATCCAGGCATCCGCCCAGGGCCCCCCGCTTCGGGTCCGGGGCGCCGAACACCACGCGCCCCATGCGGGCCTGCACCAGGGCCCCGGCGCACATCGGGCAGGGCTCCAGGGTCACCAGCAGGGTGCAGCGGTTGAGCCGCCAGTCGCTGCGCAGCCGGGCGGCCTGGCGGAGGGCCACCAGTTCGGCGTGGCCGAGCGGATCCTGCTCGTGGTGACGCCGGTTGCTGCCCCAGCCCACGCAGCGGCCCCGCTCATCGAGCACCACGGCCGCCACCGGGATCTCTCCGCGGCGGCCCACGGCCTCAGCATGGCGCAGCAGCCGCGCCATCCACTGCTCCAGGCTCCCCGGGTGCTGTGCCGTGTCCATGGGGCCGTTGTAGCCGCCGCATCTCCCCTTTCCTCCCTCAGGTCAGAATGGGCGACCCTTTCCGTCCGCCGTTGGCCAGCGCGCCACCAGCTCTGCGGGCGGTTCCGCCCCTGCCCTTCGCCGCACCGGGCCAGGGGGATCCGGCCCTGGAGACCTTCCTGCAGCAGGCTGCCAGCCAGCTCAGCCGCTGGGTGGAAACCAGCCTGGAGCGGTCGCCCCTGCCGGGGCTGAGCCTGCTGCCGGCGGCGGCACCCGAGCGGCAGGGGCTGCCGGCAGACGCTCTGCTGGCCGAGCTGCAGCTGCTGATGGATGGGGCCTACAACCCGCACCATCCCGGGGCCCTGGCCCACCTTGATCCGCCGCCCCTGTCGGCCTCGATCGTGGGGGACCTGATCTGCGCGGGCCTCAACAACAACCTTCTGGCTGAGGAGCTCTCCCCCAGCCTCAGCCGGCTGGAGCGCAGCCTCTGCGGCTGGCTCGCCGAGGCCATCGGCCTTCCGGCCGGC
This sequence comes from Synechococcus sp., assembly GCA_046081905.1. Taxonomy (GTDB): domain Bacteria; phylum Cyanobacteriota; class Cyanobacteriia; order PCC-6307; family Cyanobiaceae; genus CBW1002. The sequence goes on from JBJTWS010000005.1 coordinate 7,401, forward strand.
AGCGGCGGGGTGCCCGCCAGTGGCGGCAGCCTCAGCAACCTCATGGCCCTGGTGCTGGCCCGTCACCGGGCCGCTCTGCAGGAGCGCTCCGATGGGGTGGTGGTCTGCAGCCACGACGCCCATGTGTCGCTGGGCAAGGCCCTGGCCGTGATGGGGCTGCCCGCCGCGGCCCTGCGCAGCCTGCCGCCGGATCCCGAGGGTCGCCTCGATCCCCAGCAGGTGGAGGTGGTGCTGGCCGAGCTGCGCCGCCAGGGGCGGCCCGTGCTGGCGGTGGTGGCCACGGCCGGCACCACGGTCCGTGGCGCCGTGGATCCGATCGAGCCCCTGGCCCGGCTCTGCCGCCGCGAGGGTATCTGGCTGCACGTGGATGGGGCGATCGGCGCCGTGTTCGCCCTCAGCGGCCGCCACGGCCACCGGGTGGCCGGGCTCGGCCTGGCCGATTCGGTGACCCTCAACCCCCAGAAGCTGCTGGGCATCACCAAGACGTCGTCGCTGCTGCTCCTGGCGGAGCCGGCGGGCCTGGAGCGGGTCTTCGGCACGGGGTTGCCCTACATGGAGCCCAGCTGGGGGGGCAGCCACGGCGGCGAGGCGGGCCTGCAGGGCACCCGCCCGGCCGAGATCCTCAAGCTCTGGCTGGGGCTGCGGCAGCTCGGCCTCGACGGCATCGAGGCGGTGCTGGAGGGGGCGATCCAGCGCCGCCGGCTCCTGCAGGAGGCCCTGGCCCCGGCCGATCGGCTCGCGCTGCGCGGCGGTGCGCTCCACCTGCTCGCCTTCACCCCCGCCGGCTGCGATGCCGAACGGGCTGCCGCCTGGAGCTTCCAGACGCGGCAACGGCTGCTGGCGGAACAGCTGATGCTCTCCCGTCCCCTGTACCAGGGGCGGCACCACCTCAAGGCGGTACTCGGCAACCCCCACACCACCGCCGCCCACCTCGAGCAGCTGGCGGAGCTGGTGCAGCACTCGCTCCAGGGGCTCTAGAACCGCCGGGCCGCCGCCGTTCCTCACCACCTCCCGATGACTCCTTCCCCCCCGGAGCCGCCCGAAGCCCCGTCATCCGCTCGCCCCGGCGCCGATCCCGCCACGAAGCGGGGCCGCTGGGTGGCGATCGTGACGGGTGCCCTCTCGATCCTGATCGGGCTGGCCTACCTGCTGCTGATCACCCTGCTGGATCGGCAGGGTCCTCTCCTGCCGCCTCCCCCGGAGGCCTTCGGCGTGGCGGCAGCGAGGTGGGCTTCGGCTGCTGCAGCGGCTCCACCACCCTTCGCAGGGCGGCATCCAGGAAGCGCTTCAGGGCCCCTTCGCGGCGGTTGAGGTCGTACTGGCGCTGCACCACCTCCTGCAGGCCGCCGTCGCCCCAGTCCTGGTCCTGCTCGAAGTAGGTGATGAAGCTGCGGCCCGCAATCCGCGTGAGCCAGGCGGCGCTCACGGCCTGGATGGCCCGGCCCGCCAGCAGGGTGGGCAGCTGCAGGCTGAGGGCCGTGCTCAGCAGGCCCACGCCCCCCTTGATCAGCCCCAGGCCCGCCAGGGTGCGCCCCACCGAGAGGGCCAGGTCCTGGGCGGCTCCCCGGCTGAGGGTGACCCCGTAGATCCGGCCGATCTCCACCACCATCTGCGCGTTCACGGCGGCGGCGCCGAGCAGGTCCACCCCCGGCAGGGGCGTGACCGCCAGCACGCCGGCACCGATCCACATGTAGCGATCCACGATCCGATCGGCGTCGCTGCGTCGCTGCCGGCCCAGCAGGGCGCGGCTCGCTTCGCTCAGGCGGCGGCTCTGCAGAAGGATGTTGTCGGCGATCAGCTCCTCCCCATCGGCGTGCAGCACCTCCGCCAGCCGCCGCACCAGCGCCTCCACTTCGGGCGGGGGCTGCAGCGGGCGACCGCCCGGCATCGGCACGCTCTGGGGGGCCGCACTGGCACTCACCACATCCTCGGGGGCCAGCCGCCCCTGGCAGCGGCGCCGCAGCAGCTGCAGCAGCCGCTGTTCCTCCTGCTCCCCCCGCAGGTCGCACTTGTTGAGCACCAGCAGCAGCCGCTTGCCGAGGCTGGCCAGGGTGTCGAACACCTCCAGCTCGGCGGCCCGCAGGTCGCCGTCCACCACCAGCAGCAGCAGGTCGGCCCGGGCCGCCTGCTCGCGGGCGCCCACCTCCCGCTGGCGCCCCTCCACCCCGGCCTCCAGGATCCCGGGGGTGTCGATCAGCACCACCGCCCGCGGCAGATCCTGCAGCCGCAGGCGGTAGCGATCCGTGCGGCGGGTGGAGCCCATGGCGGCCCCCACCGAGCCCACCAGTTCCCCCAGCAGGGCCCGGATCAGGGAGGTTTTCCCGGCTGAGCCGCTGCCGAACACCACGATCACCAGATCGCCCCGCTCCAGCTCGGCCTGCACCCGCTCCCGCTCCTGGCGGAGCGCCTCGCGGGCCACCGCATCCCGCACCCGCTCCAGGGTGGCGTCGATCGCGGCCAGCTGGCTCTGCACGGCCTCCTGGCGGTTGCCGGGGGGGAGCGGAAGCGAGGTGGCCCTGCCCTGCCGATCCACGCCGCGGCGACCCCTGCCGGGACCCATCTCCTGCAGCCAGGGCCAGAGCACCCGCGCCAACACCAGCAGCAGGCCTGCCAGCAGCAGCAGGGCGATCGGCCCCACCAGCCAGCCGGGCAGCCAGTAGCTCAGCTGCCAGAGCAGCTGGTTCACGCTCTGCAGCACCATCCCCACCACCACCAGCAGCGCCAGGGCCAGCAGCAGCCAGAGCCAGGGTCCCTTGGGCAGCTTCATGGGCCGCTGTTCCCCGTGGGCGAATCGCGGATCAGATCGGCCCAGAGGGCGGCCGCCAGGGCGCTGCTGGAGCGGGTGGGGCGGTTGTCGTCGTTGCCGAGCCACACCCCCACCACCCAGTGCCGCTTCGGTTCGAACCCCACGAACAGCAGATCGCGGCCCTCGTTGGTGGTGCCCGTCTTGCCCCCCTCCCCGCCGCCGAGCCAGGCGGCACCACCGGTGCCGCTGCGCACCACCGATCGCAGCAGGTCCTGGAGGATCCGGGCGCTCGCCTCGGAGGTGACCTGCCGCCCCGGAGCGATGGCGGCCCCGCCCCTGGCGCCGGGCTTGCCCTGGCAGCGTTGCCGGGTGGCGGGATCCGCCAGGCGGGCCCCGGCGGCGCAGAGCTCCGCATCGGTGAGCCGGCGGATGGTGGTGGGGGGATGCCAGAGCCCGTCGTTGGCGATGGCGGCATAGGCCCCGGTGAGCTCCAGCAGGGTCACCTCGCTCTGGCCGAGGGCCAGGCCGGGCACGGGCGCCAGGGGGCTCGTGATGCCGAGATCCCTCGCCTTGCGCACCATCGCCTCCAGCCCCACCCGCTGGCTCAGCCGCAGGGCGGCGGTGTTGCTGCTGCCGGCCAGGGCCGGGCGCAGGCTGAGGCTGCCGCGGCAGCCGCTGCTGAACTCCTGGCCGCGCCAGCGCAGCGGGCCGCAGCCGATCGGATCGCCGGGCCGCGCCCCCTTCTCCACCGCCAGCAGGTAGGGCACCAGCTTGAAGGTGCTGCCGGGCTGCCGCAGGGCCATGGAAGCCCGGTTGAACTGGCTGCGGCGGTAGTCGCGCCCGCCGGCGATCGCCAGGATGCCGCCGCTGCGGCTGTCGAGCACCACCACGGCCCCCTCGCCCACGCCACTGGCGCCGTGGGCGGCCAGGAAATCGCGCAGATGGCGCTCCACCCGCTCCTGCAGGGCCGGATCCAGGTGGGTGTCCACCAGGAAGTTCCCCTCCTGTGCCACCTCCTGCCCCACCAGCGCCTCGAGGTCGCGGCGCACCTGGTCGAGGTAGAAAGGCGAGATCCGCTGACCAGCGGAGCCGCGGCAGGCCTGGGGGGCCAGCTGGATCGGCCGTCGCCGGGCCCGGCGGGCCTCATCGCTGCCGAGGCGGCCGGTGTCCGCCATCTTGGTGAGCACACCGTTGCGGGCCTCCAGGGCGGCGCGGGGGTCGAGGCAGGGGTCATGGCCGTTCGGGGAGGGCAGCAATCCCACAAGCAGGGCCGCCTCCTCGAGTTCCAGCTGGGCGGCGGGCTTGTCGAAGAAGTGGCGGGAAGCGTCCTCGAAGCCCCAGCCCACCCCGAGATACACGCGGTTCAGGTAGCTCAGCAGCAGCTCGGCCTTGCTGAAGCGCGCCTCCAGCTGCAGGGCCACCAGCAGCTCCCGGACCTTGCGGCCCAGGGTCTCCCCCTGGCCCACCTGCTCGGGGTAGAGGCTGCGGGCCAGCTGCTGGGTGAGGGTGCTGCCCCCCTCCAGCACCCGCCCGCCCGCCACATTGGTGACCAGGGCCCGGCCGGTGCCGATCGGATCCACGCCCGGATGCCACCAGAAGCGGCTGTCCTCACTGGCCAGCAGGGCGTCCACCAGTACGGGCGCAAATCCCCGCAGGGCGGGCAGCTCGCGGTGCTGCTCCCCCTCCAGGGAGCGGATCGGTTGCTGCCGCCGGTCTGCCAGGGCGAGCGGGCCGCGCACCGTGGCCAGGCCTCCGCGGATGGGCGTGAGCAGGAAGGCCAGGCCCAGCGTGAGCAGGCCGGCCCCGGCCACCCCCGCCAGGGCCAGGGACAGCAGCCGCGGCAGCAGCGCCACCGCTCCCCGGGCGCCCTGGTGGAACAGCAGCAGCGGCACCGCGGAGGGTCCCTCCGGGCCCATGGCCACCTGATCGCCATCGCGGAGCAGCAGGTCCCGCACCCGCTGCCCCCGCCACCAGAGGCCATTGGTGGAGCCGCTGTCGCGCAGGAGCCAGCGGCGGCCGCAGCGCTCCAGGCGGGCATGCTCGCGGCTCACGGTGGCGTGATCGATCCCGATCTCCAGGGAGGCGTCGCGGCCGAGCCGCAGCGTGTCCCCGCGGAGGGGCAGGCGGCGGGCCGGCTGGCCTGGAATCCGCAGCTCCAGCTCCGCCACGGCCCGGGCGCTCATGCCGAGGGGCGCGGCCGGCTGCTGCGGCCCAGCAGAAGGTCGAGGGCGAAGCAGGCCACCGCCACGTTGATGGCCACATCCGCCAGGTTGAACACCGGGAAGCTCACGGGCACGAACTCGAGGAAATCCACCACCGCCCCGAGGCGCCAGCGGTCGAGGCCGTTGCCCAGTGCACCGCCGAGCAGCACCGAGCAGCCGGCCAGCTGCCAGGGGCCCATGCGGGGCTGGCTCAGCAGCCACACCACCAGGCCCATCGCCACCAACAGGCTCACCAGGCCGAGGGCGGCGGTGGAGCCGGTGAACAGGCTGAAGGCGGCGCCGGTGTTGTAGACGAGCCGCAGCTGCAGCACCCCGGGCAGGAAAGGGTGCACCTGGCCATCGGCCAGGTGGGTCACGGCCCCGTGCTTGCTGAGTTGATCGAGGGCCAGCACCAGGGCAGCGGCCCCAAGGCCGAGCAGCTGGCGGCGGGCCGGGCGGCGCCGGGCGGGCGGGGAAGTCATGAGGGCAGCAACAGGAGGCGCCGCAGGAGCAGGGCCACCACGGCCACGGCGCAGCAGAGCAGCAGCTGCGGCACCAGGGGACCCACCGAGTAGCTCATCAGCAGCGGCAGCAGCGTGCCACCCCAGCGGCCCGCCAGGCCACCGAGCAGCAGATTGGCGATGCCGCAGAGCTGGATCACCGCCAGCCCCACCACCGCCGCTCCCGCCAGGGAGAGGGGGTCGTTCATGCCGGGCTGGCGCGCCAGCCGGCCCGTGAGCCAGCCCGCCGGCAGGAAGCCCACCAGGTAGCCGAAGCCGGGATCCAGCAGGTAGGAAAGCCCGCCGCCGCCGGTGAACACCGGCAGCTGGAAGAGGCCCACGCTGAGATACGCCACCGCCGCCAGCATGCTGCTGCGGGGGCCGCACACCAGGGCCGTGAGCAGCAGGGCCGGCACCTGCAGGGTGATCGGAAGGGGAACCAGGCTCCAGCCGGCCCCCAGGTTCGGGAGGCCGCCGCTGGGCAGGGGCACGGCGGCCTGGATCAGACCACCGACCAGGATGAGCAGGAGTCCGGCGATGGCGCCGCTCCAGGTGGCGAGGGCCCGCAACAGCACGATCCAAGGGCTGGGGCCATCCTGCTGCAGCTAGGTTCGCCTGGCCAGCGAGCAGCCGCCGGGAGCCCCCAGCCCATGGCCGACCCCCCCGCCGATCCGGCTCCCACCGATCCGACTCCGCAGCCTGTGGCCTACGCCGTGGGCGAGGCGGTACGCGTGGTCCAGCCGCTGCGGTACCTCAAGACCGCCGATCCGATGCCGATGCTCCGGCCCCCCGATCTGGTGGATCCCGGCGAGGTGGGCACGGTGGTGGGTCTGCGGGCCCTCCAGCAACTGGCGGTGCGCTTCCGCCGCGGCACCTTTCTGATCAACGCCGCAGACCTGGAGCCCGCCGGCGCCGAGTCCGGCGAAGGCTGAGGCCGAAGCTGCGTCAGCCGCTGGCCAGGGGATGAGCGGCCCACACGGCGCTGGCCGCCTCCAGGGCAGCGGCCGGGCCGCAGAGGCTGAGGTGGGGCCGTGCCAGGCAGCGGCGGGCCGTGGCCTGCAGCGCGGCACCATCGAGCTCGCCCACCTGCCGCAGGGCCTGCTCTACGTAGTGCTCCGGCAGGCCGTGGCCGAGCACCAGGGCGAGCCGCTCGGCGATCTGGCCGCAGGTCTGGCGGCCCATGGCGTCCTGGCCGCGGAACTTCGCCAGGGCCAGGGCCAGCTCCTCCGGCCCGAGCGGCTCCTCCAGCAGCCGCTGCCATTCCTCCAGCAGGGAGCGGCAGGCCTCGGCGGCCCGCTCGGCCGAGGTGGAGAGGTGGAACACGAACGGGGTGGCCCCGCGGCGGGCGGGCATGTGCACCCCCACCTCGTAGGCGAGTCCCTGCTCCTCCCGCAGCACCACGAACAGCCGGCTCGACATACCCAGCCCCAGGTGGCTGTGGAGCAGCCGCAGCGCCAGCCCGTCCGGGTGGCCGAGGGGCACCGTGGCGGCCCCCAGCATCAGCACCATCTGCTCGGTGTCCTGGGGGCAGGTGGTGAGGCGGGCGCCCGGTTGCCCCTGGGGGCCCACGCCGGACGCAGGGGCCGGGCGGCTCCAGGGCTCCCGCTCGAGATCCTCGGCCAGGGCCTCCACCAGCGGGGCTTCGGCGGCGCCGCAGAGCACGAGCACGGCCCCCTCCTGGCCGAGGCCCTGCTGCAGGGGCCCAAGCGCCTCGAGCTGGAGGCACTCCAGGTCGCCCTCCACGCCGAGGGGATCGTGGCCGTAGGGACCGTGGCCGTAGAGCTGCTGGCGGAGCTGGTCGTGGCAGAGCTGGAAGGGGTCCTCCTTCTGGCGCTGCAGGGCCTGGAGATTGAGCTGCTGTTCGAGGTCGAACTGATCCGGCTGCAGCCAGGGGCTGCGCACCATGGCCAGCAGCAGGGGCAGCAGCGTGGCCCCGTCCTCGGCGGCGCACTTGAGGCTGAGCAGCACGTTGTCCTCGCTGGCTTCGCAGCGCAGGGAGGCACCCAGGCCCTCCACCAGGTCCGCCAGGGCCTGGGGGCCAAGGGTTCCGCAGCCACGGGTGAGCAGGCCGGCCAGCACCTGATGGGCGCCGCGGGCACCGCTGGGATCGGCGCTGCTGCCGCCCCGCAGCCAGAGGCGGGCCGCCAGGATGCCCGGGTCCGGACGCCGCTGTAGCACCAGCGGCAATCCCCCCGGCAGGCTGTGGTGTTCCAGCGCGGGGCGGGGGATGGCGGCGGACGGGGTGGGCATCAGGCGGGCACGGCCTCGAGAACGCAGGCGAGGGAGGGATCGAACCGGGGCAGCATGGCCTGCTGCAGGCGCTCCGCCGTCCACAGCTCCAGCAGGCGCAACGGCTGCGCCAGGGGCGCATGGCGCCCCCAGAGCGCATTGGAGCCGATCACCGAAGCCACCCCGCCGGCCGATTCCAGGCCGAAGCGGTAGGCATGGGCCACGAGCCGCTGGCAGCGCGACCACTCCGCTTCGGGCAGGGGGCCCTCCCCCAGCTCCTGCCACACCTGCTGGATCGCCTGCCGCACCTCCGGCAGGTCCTCCGGCTCGCAGACCGCTTCCAGCAGGGCGAGGCTGCCGCACTCGAGCACATGCAGGTCGAGATCGACGCTCTCCACCAGGCGCAGCTCCTCCCGCAGGCGATCCACCAGCCGGCTGCGGCGCCCCTCCGCCAGCAGGGTGGTGGCCAGATCCGCCCCCATCACCCCGTCGGCGTCGTCGGCGGGCGGCAGGGCCCACACCATCAAGAGGCGGGCGGCCTCCAGCCGCGGCAGGGCGATGCGGTGCACCCCGGGCTGCAGCACCAGCCGGGCGGGGGCCGGGGGCACGGCGGCGGCGCGCAGGGCCCCGAGGGAGCCGCCGGAAAGCCGCTCCACCAGGGTCTCGCCGTCCAGCCCCGCGGTCTCCAGGGCGCCGCTGAGGGCCAGGAGGCAGCGCTCGGGGCCGTAGAGGCGCTGCCGGAAGCGGGCCATGGCCTCGGGGGTGTGGCGCAGCAGCTCCTGCTTCCGCCCCAGGATCGCCTCGCCGTAGGGGTGCTGGGGGCAGGCCAGGGTCAGCAGCCGTTGCATGGCCACCTCCTCGGGCTGGTCCTCGCACTGGGCCAGCTCCTCGAGCACCACCTGGCGCTCCATGGCGAAGGCCTCGGGCTCCAGGCGGGGGTGCAGCACCAGATCGAGCAGCAGCTCCAGCGCCTCGGCGGCCGCCTCCGGCGGCACCAGCACGTGGTAGTGCACGTCGTCGAAGCCAGTGGCGGCGTTGCTGCTGCCGCCGAGGGCCTCGATGCGGCGGTCGAACTCGCCGGCCTGCAGCCGTTCACTGCCCTTGAACACCATGTGCTCGAGGAAGTGGGCCAGGCCGCTCTCGCCTTCCTGCTCCCAGGCGCTGCCGGCCCGGCACCAGAAATCGATGCAGGCCAGGGGCGCCTCCGGCTGGGAAAGGCGCACCACGCCAGCGCCGTTGGGGAGCCGGTCCAGCCGGGGCGATCCCAGCTGGGACAGCAGCAGCGGCGACGCCCCGCGGGGCAAGGCAGCGGGCACGTTGGCAGATGCGTGGCAGGATCTGCATTCTGCTGCTGCCCCGGGCGGTCTGCGTCCGTTCCCGCTGCCCATGACCACCACCGAGGCTCCCCGCGCCGACGGCGTGCATCCCCTGGTCGATGCCCTGGCCGAGCGGATCCGCGGCCAGTGGAGCGGCCTGCCGGACCTGGAGCCCCTGGCGGTGGCCGCAGACCTGGAGGCGATCAGCGGCAGCCTCGATGGCGAGCACCTGTTCATCCGCAATGAGCTGCGCCGCTGCCGCGGGCTGCGCAAGCTCCACCTGGAAATCGCCCGCCTCGGGGCCGGACTGCAGATTCTTCACTGCGTGTTCTTTCCCGACCCCCGCTACGACCTGCCGGTGTTCGGGGCTGACATCGTGGCGGGACGGGGCGTGGTGTCTGCTTCGGTCGTGGATCTCTCGCCGGTGCGCGGTGCGCTGCCCGCCACGATCGCTGCGGCCCTGGCGGCGCGGCCCCAGCACCCCTACAGCCACATCCGCGAGCTGCCGGCCTGGGGTTCGATCTTCTCTCCCCATGTGCGCTTCGTGCGCCCGGTGGATGCCCAGGAGGAGGGCTGGTTCGTGGAGGAGGTGGGAACGTTCCTGGAGGTGCTCGCTGCGGCCGTAGCGGAGGCGACGCCGCAACCCCCCGATCACCCTTCTACTGTTGAGCGATGGGAAGGGCAGCTCCGGTATTGCAAGCAACAGAAACAAAACGACAAGACGCGGCGGGTGCTGGAGAAGGCGTTCAGCCCCACCTGGGCCGACCGCTACATCGAGGAGCTGCTCTTCGACGATCCGCCGGCGCCGTGAGTGCGCCTCTGGCGCGGATCCTGCGGGCCTTGCCCTGGCTGCTCGGGGCCGCCGTGGTGCTCGGTGGCGTTGCCTTCTGGCGATCCCGGCCGGCCCCTGCTCCTGCTCCCTCCCCGGTGGCCCGACCCGCCGCGCCCCGCGCGGTGGCGGCCCTCGGCCGCCTCGAGCCCGCCGGGGACGTGCGGCAGCTGGCGGCTCCCATGACCGGCTTCGGCGGCGCCCCCCGCATCACCGAACTGCTGGTGGAGGAGGGGCAGACCGTGCAGGCCGCTCAGCTGCTGGCCCGCTTCGACAACGGCCCGGTGCTGGCGGCGGAGCGGCGCCTGCTCGAGACCCGTATCGCGAACCTCGAGCGCCGCGTCGACATCCAGCAGCGGGACATCGCCCGCTACCGCACCCTCGCCCGCCAGGGGGCCTTCCCCTCGGGCTCGCTCGACACCCGCGAAACCGACCTGCTCAAGCTGCTGGGGGAGCGCAACGAGGCCCAGGCACAGCTGGCCAAGGTGGTGGCCGACCTGGAGAACACCGAACTGCGCGCCCCGATCAGCGGCACCGTGCTGCGGCTCCATGCCCGGGTGGGTGAGCGTCCTGGCGAGGACGGCATCCTCGAGCTGGGCGCCAGCGACCGCATGGAGGCCCTGCTGGAGGTGTACGAGTCGGACATCGACCGCGTGCGGCTCGGCCAGACGGTGCAGCTCAGCAGCGAGAACGGCGGCTTCGACGGCACCCTCAGCGGGCGGGTGGTGCGCATCAGTCCCCAGGTGCGCCAGCGGGAGGTGCTCTCCACCGATCCCACCGGCGACGCCGATGCCCGCATCGTGGAGGTGCGGGTGGCCCTCGATCCGGCCGACCGGGCCCGGGTGCGTGACCTCACCGGCCTGAAGGTGATCGCCCGATTCTCTTCCTGAGGCCGCCCCCATGCTGCGCTGGTGGCGTTCCCGACGCATTCCCCTGGCCTGGCTGCTGCTGACGCGGCAGCCGGGGCGGCTGGCGGTGGCCCTGGCGGGTATCGCCTTCGCCGGCATCCTGATGTTCGTGCAGCTGGGCTTCCGCGACGGGCTCTTCGATGCCAGCGTCACGATCCACAAGCTGTTCGACACCGACCTGGTGATGATCAGCCCCCGCTCCACCAGCTCGATCGGCATGGCGGGCTTTCCGGAGCGGCGGCTGGTGCAGGCCATGGCCGATCCCGCCGTGCAGGGCATCACGCCGGTGCACTGGAACCTGTTGCTCTGGCGCAATCCCGAGAGCCGCAGCACCCGCTCGATCCTCACGATCGGCTACGAGCCCCAGGACCCCCTGTTCACCGACCCGGCCATCGCTGCGGGTTCCGCCCAGCTCTCCCAGGTGGGACGGGTGCTGTTCGATGAACGCTCCCGGCCGGAATTCGGCCCGGTGGGGGAGTGGTTCCGCCAGGGGCGGGTGGTGGAGAGCGAAGTGGGGGGCGTGCGGCTGCGGGTGGCGGGCCTCTTCTCCCTCGGTCCCTCCTTCGGCGCCGACGGCAACATGATCACCAGCCGCGAGACCTTCCGGCGGCTGATGCCCGATCTGCCCCCCGGCAGCATCGAGATCGGCCTGATCCGCCTGCAGCCGGGGAGCGACCCCCAGGTCGTGATCCGCCGGCTCGAGAAGCTCCTCCCCGAGGACGTGGCCCTCTACACCAAGAGCGGCTTCGAGGAATTCGAGAAGACCTACTGGCGCACCAGCACCGCGATCGGCTTCATCTTCACCCTCGGCGCCGCCATGGGCTTCGTGGTGGGCTGCGTGATCGTGTACCAGATCCTCCACTCCGATGTGAGTGATCACCTTCCCGAATACGCCACCTTGATGGCCATGGGCTATCGACTCTCCAGCCTGCTGGGGGTGGTGGCCCGCGAGGGGCTGCTGCTGGCGGTGCTCGGCTTCGTGCCGGCCACGATCGCCACCCAGGGGCTCTACGCCCTGGTGCGCCACGGCACGCGCCTGCCCGTGGCGATGACCACCGAACGCACCTTGCTGATCTTCGCGATGATCCTGGTGATGTGCATGGGTTCGGCGGCCCTGGCGATGCGCAAGCTCGCCGATGCCGATCCGGCCGAGATCTTCTGAGCCCCATGACCGTCTCGCTCGCCCCCCTCGGCCCCGCGCCCACCACCACCGGCGGCCCCAGCGTGCGCCTCGAGGGCCTGCGCCACTGGTTCGGCAGCGGCACGATGGAGCGCCAGGTGCTGCAGGGTATCGATCTGGAGATCCAGCCCGGGGAGATGGTGCTGCTCACGGGGCCTTCCGGCTGTGGCAAAACCACCCTCCTCACCCTGGTGGGGGCCCTGCGGCAGGTGCAGGAGGGCTCGGTGCGGGTGCTCGGCCTGGAGCTGAACGGCTCCAGCCGGGCCCAGCGGCAGCGGCTGCGGCGCCGGATTGGGATGATCTTCCAGGGCCACAACCTGCTGCGCTGCCTCACCGCCGAGCAGAACGTGCAGATGGGCTCGGATCTGCTGGAGGGCCTCAGCTACCGCGCCCGCCGCGACCAGGCCCGCGCGTGGCTGCGGGCGGTGGGGCTGGGGGATCACCTCGGCAAGCTGCCCCACGACCTCTCCGGCGGCCAGAAGCAGCGGGTGGCGATCGCCCGGGCCTTGGCGGCCCACCCACGGCTGCTGCTGGCGGATGAGCCCACGGCCGCCCTCGACAGCCGCAGTGGCCGCGAGGTGGTGGACCTGCTGCAGCGGCTGGCCCGCGAGCAGGGCTGCGCGGTGCTGATGGTGACTCACGACCCCCGCATCCTCGATGTGGCCGACCGGCTCCTGCGCATGGAAGACGGCCATCTGCTCAGCGAGACCTGAACGGCGCCGGCCGGGGTGTCTGCAGTCGGTTGGCTAGGGTGATAATCGATTTCATCCCCGGATCCACCCGGAACCCACGGTTCGTATGGCCAAGCGCAGGAATCTCAAGAAGGAAAAGCAGGAGCGCAACCGCGCCTACGCGCGCAAGTTCAAGAAGCGCAAGCTGCGCAACGACGGCCGCGGTGAAGGCGCCGGCAACGGTGTGACCGGCACGGCCAACAACGGCGGCGCCGCCGACTGAGCCCGGTCCTGCCACCGGAGGGCTGAGGGATCCTGCGGGATCCCTTTTTTTTCCTCCTTCCCCCTGCCCGCACCGTTCCGCGGCCATGTTCCTGAGCGTCGTCATCCCCACCTACAACCGGCTGCCGATCCTGCAGAAGTGCCTGCGGGCCCTGGAGGCCCAGCGGCTGGAGCCACCGGTGGACGGCTACGAGGTGGTGCTCGTCGACGACGGATCCACCGACGAGACCGTGGCCTGGCTGCAGCAGAACGCCGCCGAGCTGCCCCATGTGCGCCTGATCCAGCAGGAGCACGGCGGACCGGCCGAGGGGCGCAACCGTGGCGTGGACCACGCCCGCGGCGACGTGATCGTGTTCATCGACAGCGACCTGGTGGTGCTGCCGGATTTCCTGCTCTGCCATGCCCGGGCCCTGGAGCGCACCTGGCGCAGCCGCGGCGATCGGCTCTGCTTCACCTACGGGGCGGTGATCAACACCGCCAACTTCGAAGATCCCACCAGCGAGCCCCACAAGCTCAACGACCACTCCTGGGCCTACTTCGCCACCGGCAATGTGGCGATCGACCGCGACCTGCTGCAGCGCTCCGGCCTGTTCGACACCAGCTTCCGCCTCTACGGCTGGGAGGATCTGGAGCTGGGGGAACGGCTGCGGCGGCTGGGGGTGGTGCTGGTGCGCTGCCCCGAGGCGGCCGGCTACCACTGGCATCCGCCCCTGAGCCTCGAGCAGATTCCCGACCTGATCCGGGTGGAGCGGGAGCGGGCCAAGATGGGTCTTGTCTTCTACCGCAAGCACCCCACCCGCCGGGTGCGCTTCATCATCCAGTACACCTGGCTGCACCGGGTGCTCTGGGAGCTGCTCACCCTGGGGGGTCTGCTGAACGAGCGCAGCCTGCGGCCGCTGCTGGCCTGGCTGATCCGCCGCGGCCAGGCTGGCCTGGCGATGGAACTGCTGCGGCTGCCGCTGAACCGGATCGGCGTGAAGGCCCTCTACCGGGAAGTGCGCCAGGCGGGCCTGGCCTGAGGGGCGATCGGGGCAATCCCGCCGGCCCGGAGGGCGACAGGGCCATTTGGTACGGTGGCTCGGTTCCCTTTCACCGCACACCTGTCCGTTTCGGGTGATCCGATCCACCGTCGCAGCTTCGCGACGACGGCGGCATCGATGGATCCCAGGCAGGTGGAGGCCAACCCGAAACTGATCGATTCATGGCTGTTGTCACTCTCGCCGAGATGATGGAGGCGGGTGCCCACTTCGGGCACCAGACGCGCCGCTGGAATCCCAAGATGTCGCGCTACATCTATTGCGCGCGCAACGGGGTTCACATCATCGACCTCGTGCAGACCGCCGTCTGCATGAACAACGCCTACAAGTGGGTGCGCAATGCCGCCCGCAGCGGCAAGCGTTTCCTCTTCGTGGGCACCAAGAAGCAGGCCTCCGAGGTGATCGCCCAGGAGGCTGCCCGCTGTGGCGCCGCCTACGTGAACCAGCGCTGGCTGGGCGGCATGCTCACCAACTGGACCACGATGCGCGCCCGCATCGACCGCCTCAAGGACCTGGAGCGCATGGAGAGCTCCGGCGCCATCGCCATGCGTCCCAAGAAGGAAGCGGCCGTGCTGCGCCGTGAGCTCGAGCGCCTGCAGAAGTATCTGGGCGGCCTCAAGAACATGCGTCGTCTGCCCGACGTGGTGGTGCTGGTGGACCAGCGCCGCGAGACCAACGCCGTGCTCGAGGCCCGCAAGCTCGACATCCCCCTGGTGTCGATGCTCGACACCAACTGCGATCCCGACCTCTGCGACGTGCCCATCCCCTGCAACGACGACGCCGTGCGTTCGGTGCAGCTGGTGCTCGGCCGTCTCGCCGATGCCATCAATGAGGGTCGCCATGGTGCCCAGGATCACCGCGGCGGCGACGACGAAGAGGCTTGATTGCCTCCGTCTGCTCACCGGTTGGTGAGCGGACCCCTCCGCAGGGATCCCGTCCGGCGCGGGCTGGATCCCTGCGGTTTCTCCCCCCTCCACGGAGGCCCGGCCTGCCCCTGACCCCCGGCCCGGCTTCCCCCCCTTCCCCTCCCAACTCCCATGGCTGAGATCTCAGCGAAACTCGTCAAGGAACTGCGCGAGAAGACCGGCGCAGGGATGATGGACTGCAAGAAGGCCCTAGCCGAGTCCGGCGGCGACATGACCAAGGCCAGCGAATGGCTGCGTCAGAAGGGCATCGCCAGCGCCGAGAAGAAGGCCGGCCGCACCGCCGCGGAAGGCTCGATCGGCAGCTACATCCACACCGGCGCGCGCGTGGGTGTGCTGGTGGAAGTGAACTGCGAGACCGACTTCGTCGCCCGCGGCGAGGTGTTCCAGGAGCTGCTGCGCAACGTGGCGATGCAGATCGCCGCCTGCCCGGGCGTGGAATACGTGAGCGTGGACCAGATCCCCGCCGAGGTGGCCGAGCGCGAGAAGGCGATCGAGATGGGCCGCGACGACCTCGCCGGCAAGAAGGAGGAGATGAAGGTCAAGATCGTCGAGGGGCGCATCGGCAAGCGCCTCAAGGAACTGGCCCTGCTCGAGCAGCCCTTCATCAAGGACAGCAGCATCAGCGTGGCCGAACTGGTGAAGCAGGTGGCCGGCAAGGTGGGCGAGAATATCCAGGTTCGCCGCTTCACCCGCTACACCCTCGGCGAGGGCATCGAGGTGGAACAGACCGACTTCGCCGCCGAAGTGGCCGCGATGAGCGGCAAAGCCGCCTGAGCCGGCCCGGCCCATGACCCTGCTCGATGCCAGGCGGGCCCGTCTGGCCCTGATCGAACAGGTCGAGGCCAGCAACGGACAGCGCTATCGCGCCCTGGCGCTCTATCTCCAGGTGCTTCGGGATGGCCTGCTGGAGGTGATTCAGCAGGCCTGTTTTCATCTGGCCACCCAGGTGCTCCCGCAGCGCTATTCCGCCCTGCCCGAGCGCCAGCGCCGCGAGCTGCACCGCCGTCTGCGGCGGCTGGTGCACCGCTGCGGCTCCCTGCTCACGGTGGAACAGCTGGCGGCCCTGGCCCATCAGCAGGCCGGCGAGCGGATCCAGCGCCACCAGCAGCGGCAGAATCGCCTGCTGGAGACGCTGCAGCGCTCCGTCGAGTCGCCGGCGGCTCCCACGCAGGGCACCGCCGAGGCGGATCTTCCCCAGGGCTCGATCCGCCTGGGCTTCGATCTTCCCCTGAGCACCCCTCTGGGGGATGCCGCCGGCCCTTTCCGCTCCACCCTGTTCTCCCCCTTTCCGCAGGAGGTGGAGCCAGACTCCGGCGAAGCCTCGCCTCCCGCCAGGCCCCAGGAGACCCTGGCGCCCCAGGGGGAGGAGAGCGAGGCCCTGCTTTCGGCCTTCGGGGAGCTGCTGGAAGCCTCCCTGCGGAGTGCAGACGCCCCCGAGCGACAGCCGGAGGAGCCGCCCGGCGCCGCCGAGGACGTGGAGGAGATCGGGCTGGGCGGCGGAGCGGGGATTCCCGATCCCTTTGCCCCGGCGGGAGGATTCGACACCTCCCTGCTCTGGAATCAGGGGCGCCTGCCCGGCGATCCCGTTGCCCTGCAGGTCTGGTTCGACGGCATCGAGGCGGCGCTGACCCGCAGGCTCCGCAACCTCTCCCATGCCATCAACGTGGAGCTGCTGCGCCTCGGCCTCACCCGCAGCCTGCTGCCGCTGTCGCTTCTGGACGCCATCCTCCAGGGGCAGGTGGATACCCTGCCGGCGGGGCCGAACCTGGTGCGGCTGGCCCTGCCCATGCCCGATCCCAGTGGACGCGGCAGTCTCGAATCGATCGCCCTGCTGCTGCGGGTGGCGGATCTGGAGATGGAACTGCCCGCCCTGCGCACCTGCCGGAGGAAGCTGCAGCAGTTGCGCCAGGAGGATCGCAGAATGGCCGAGCAGTACCGCCGGGTGGAGCGGCGGTTGCAGGTGCTGGAAGCCGAGGCGCTGTGGTTGGAGGACAACCGGCACGACGAGCCGGGGCAGGAGCCGGAGACTGGCCCGCCACCCTGAGCCAGGCCCTTCGCCTGGAGGCGGAGAAGGGCTTCGGCGATCTGATGGGGCGCGCCCAGCGCTTCAGCAGTTTTGCGAGCGAGGCCTGGCGGGCGGCCCCGGAGGGACTCACCCTCCAGGAGCGTGAGGAGGCGGAGGCCTTCGCCCGCGCCTTCGCGGACTACGGCAGCCTGGGGCTGGGCCGCCGCCAGAGCCTGATCCGTCGCTCCCGGGAATGGCTGCAGGCCTGGAAGCGGCGCCAGCTTCCTCCCTCACCGATGGCCCCCCCCCCGGCTGCGGCTGCCTGCCGCTGCCCCGGCCATCGGCCCATCCGGGAGGGCCGCTGCCTCCTTGAGCCTCGCCACGCCCCTGGGGGAGCTGCCCGGGGTGGGGCCCCGCACGGCAACGCGCCTGGCGGCGCTGGGATTGCTGGTGGCCCGCGATGCGCTGCACCACTACCCGCGCGACTACCTCGACTACTCCCGCCTGGTGCGCATCGCCGCCCTCAAGCCGGGCCGCACCGCCACTCTCGTGGCCACGGTGCGCCGTTGCCACGCCTTCGCCAGCCCCCGCAACCCGAACCTCTCGATTCTGGAGCTGCACCTGCAGGATCCCACCGGCCGGCTGCGGGTGTCACGGTTCTTCGCCGGTCGCCGCTTTTCCTCTCCCGCCTGGCTGAAGAGCCAGCAGCGGCTCTACCCGCCGGGCTGCACCGTGGCCGCCAGCGGTCTGGTGAAGGAGGGCCCCTACGGCCCCACCCTGCAGGACCCGCTGCTGGAGGTGCTGGAGCACCCCCGGGCGGAGGTGCGCTCCGAGCAGATCGGCCGCATGGTGCCCGTCTATGCCCTCACCGAGGGGCTGGGGGCCGATCGGCTGCGGCAGGTGCTGGATGCCGTGCTGCCCCTGGCGGCCTCCGTGGCCGATCCCCTGCCGGAGGCCCTGCGCTCCCGCCATGGGCTGCTGGCCCTGCCGGAGGCCCTGGTGGCGATCCACCGGCCCGCAGGCCCCGAGCAGCTGCAGGCGGCGCGGCGGCGGCTGGTGTTCGAGGAATTCCTGCTGCTGCAGCTGGCCCTCGCCCGCCGCCGGCTGGAGTTCCGCCGCCGGAATGCCCCGGTGTTGTTGCCGCCCGGCCCAGCCCCCGGGGGCGCGGCGGAAGCTCCCTCCCTGGTGGATCGCTTCCTGGCCCTGCTGCCCTTCGGGCTCACGGGCGCGCAGCAGCGGGTGCTCGCGGAAATCCGCCAGGACCTGGCCCGGCCCCAGCCCATGGCCCGGCTGGTGCAGGGGGATGTGGGCAGCGGCAAGACCGTGGTGGCCCTGGCCGCCCTGCTCACCGCGATCGAGGCCGGCTGCCAGGGGGCCCTCATGGCTCCCACCGAGGTGCTGGCCGAGCAGCACTACGCCAAGGTGGCCGCCTGGCTGCCGCAGCTGCACCTCAGTTCCGCACTGCTCACCGGCTCCACGCCGGCCCCCCGGCGGAGGCAGCTGCTGCAGGACCTCGCCAACGGCCAGTTGCACCTGCTGGTGGGCACCCATGCCCTGCTGGAGGACCCGGTGCAGTTCGGCCGGCTCGGCCTGGTGGTGGTGGATGAGCAGCACCGCTTCGGGGTGCGGCAGCGGAACCGCCTGCTGGCGAAGGGGCTGCAGCCTCACCTGCTCACCATGACCGCCACCCCCATCCCCCGCACCCTGGCCCTCTCCCTGCACGGCGATCTCGATGTGAGCCAGATCGATGAGCTGCCCCCCGGGCGGCAGCCGATCCGCACCCGCCTGCTGCGCTCCGGCCAGCGCAGCGAGGCCCATGCCCTCATCCGCGAGCAGGTGGCGCTGGGACAGCGGGCCTACGTGGTGCTGCCGCTGGTGGAGGAATCGGAATCCCTCGATCTGCGCTCGGCGGTGGCGGTGCACCGGCAGCTGCAGGAGGAGGTGTTCCCGGAGCTGCAGGTGGGCCTGCTGCATGGCCGCCTGGCCAGCGACGCGAAACAGGCGGTGATCGGCGCCTTTGCCCGCGGCGAGGCCCAGGTGCTGGTGAGCACCACCGTGGTGGAGGTGGGGGTGGATGTGCCCGAGGCGAGCGTGATGGTGATCGAGCACGCGGAGCGCTTCGGGCTCGCGCAGCTGCACCAGCTGCGGGGCCGGGTGGGGCGGGGCGCCGCCGCCTCCCACTGCCTGCTGATCCACGACGGCGACAATGCCGCGGCTCGGCAGCGGCTGGAGGTGCTGGTGGGCAGCAACGACGGCTTCACCATCGCCGAGATGGATCTGCAGCTGCGCGGTCCCGGGCAGGTGCTGGGAACCCGCCAGTCGGGTCTGCCTGATCTGGCCCTGGCCAGCCTCGCCGAAGACGGCGCGATCCTCGAGCTGGCCCGTGAGGTGGCGCAGGAGCTGATCGAGCACGATCCCTCCCTGGAGCGCCATCCCGCCCTGGCCCGGGCCCTGGAGGAGCAGCGGCAGCGGCAGCTGGAGGCGACCCGGTTGAATTGACCCCGCGGGTCCGCTTCCCCACCCGCCACTGCCTTGCCCCCCTTCCGCCATGCGGCCCTGGAGTTCGATCCCGATCCACGACTGCGGGGAACCCCTGCAGGCGTTGCCGGCTGCGTTCTGGCGGCTCGAACCCCACCCCTACGCGGCGCTGGGTGCCCCCTACGGCCATGCGGCTGGTCCCTTCCAGCTGCGCAGCGGTGTGGTGGAGCGGCTCCTGCGGGCCCAGGGGATCCTGCAGGAGCAGGAGCCGGCCCTGCGCCTGGCGATCTTCGATGCCTGGCGGCCGGTGGCGGTGCAGCGATTCATGGTGCGCCACACCGTGACAGAGGAGTGCCATCGCCTGGAGCTCGATCCGGCCCCGGCCCTGGCGCTGATCGAGGAGCCGCCTCGAGGCTCCGGACTCGAGGGGGATGGGCCCAGCCTGGCAGCCAGCGCAGCCCACCGGCAGGTGGTGGCCACCGTGGGGCGCTTCTGGGCTCCCCCCAGTGACGATCCGGCCACCCCCCCCCCCCACAGCACCGGTGGGGCCGTGGACCTCACCCTGGCCAGCGCGGATGGCACCCCCGTGGAGATGGGCGGTGCGATCGATGCCCTCGAGGCCGTCTCCGAGCCCGATCACTACCGCGAGGCGGCCGGGGCGGATCCCACCGGGCCGGCGGCCCTCTGGCACGGCCGCCGGGAGCTGCAGCAGCAGGCAATGGTGGCCGCGGGCTTTGCCCAGCACCCCAACGAGTGGTGGCACTTCAGCCACGGCGACCAGCTCTGGGCCTGGCAGCGGGGCGAGGATTCCGCCCGCTACGGCCGCAGCCCCAGCTGACGGCGCAGCTGGGCGGCCTCTTCGGGGGTGAGCAGGCTCTTGGCCTCGCAGCCCTCGATGCTGCGGTTCGTCATCTCGGCCTGAATGCCCCGCAGGGTCTGCTGCACCGACTCGGGTTGATCGGCGAAGGGGGCGAGGTGCTGCTGGAACGCCGTGGCAATCGCCTCGGGCCGGCAGGTGGCCTGATCAGGCTCGTAGATCGTGGGCCGCGACGCCGGCGGAGGCGGCTTGGCCGGTTGGGCGAGCGCCTGCGGTGCCAGCAGGGCAGCTCCCAGGAGCACGGCAGAGAGGTGGAGGCGGAGGCTGCGCCGGAGCAGCCGAGGCAGGGGGGGCATGGCGCGGGAGAGGCGAAACCCTTCAGACACTGGCGGCGGCCAGCCAGTTCTGCACGGACTCCTGGCCCGCCTTCTCGATGAAATCCCCGAAGCTGCGGCGGCCCCCCTGATCCCGCCAGGCGACCAGCAGGGGCTCCAGGGTGGCCTCGAGTTGCTCGAGCGGCATCCGATCGAGGTAGGGCTGCGCCAGCCGGGTGAGATGGGGAGAGCCCCCCAGCCAGAGCTGGTACTGATCCACGCCGCTGCCCACCAGGCCCAGCTCGGCCATGTAGGGGCGGGCACAGCCGTTCGGGCAGCCGGTCATGCGCACGAGGATCGGCTGGCTGATCTCGAGGCGACCCAGCAGGGCGTCGAGGCGATCGAGCACCTGGGGCAGGATCCGCTCCGATTCGGTGATCGCCAGGCCGCAGGTGGGGAGGGCCGGGCAGGCGATCGCATGGCGGGCCAGGGGCGCCGGTGCCTCGGGGGTTTCAAAGCCGAGGGCGGCCAGGGCCGTGCGGATGCCGCTGCGCTGGCTGGTGCCGATGTTGCAGAGCAGCAGGTCCTGGTTGGGGGTGAGCCGCAGCTCCAGCTTGTAGGTATCCACCAGCGCCCGCAGCCCCTGCTTGAGCTCCCCGGAGATCCGGCCGCACAGCAGGGGCAGCCCCACGAACCAGAGGCCACCCCCCTGGCGGTGCCAGCCGAGGTAGTCGGTGAGCTTGGTTTTCGGTTCCTGCCGCAGGCCCCGGATCGGATGGGGGAAGTAGCGCTCCTGCAGTTCCGCCTTGAACCAGGCGATGCCGCGGTCGTGGATCAGGTACTTCATGCGCGAGTGGCGCCGCTGGTGGCGGTCGCCGTGGTCGCGCTGCAGCGCCACGATCGCCTGCAGCAGGTCGAAGAGGTGCTCCACCGCCACGTAGCCGAGCGGATCGGCGGTGCGGGCGAAGGTTTCCTCCTTGTTGTGGGTGCGGCCCATGCCCCCCCCCACGTACACGTTGCAGCCCAGGGGGCGGCCACCGGGATCGGTGAACAGCACCAGCCCCACGTCCTGGGTGAGCAGGTCCACGGAGTTGTCGCCGGGAACGGTCACCGCCACCTTGAATTTGCGCGGCAGATAGGTGGTGCCGTAGAGCGGCTCTTCCGGGGTGCCGCTGAACACGTCGCCCTCGTGCTGGCGCTGGCGGGCCTTGCGCACTGCCGCGGAGGGCTTGATGCGATAGCTCAGGTCGCCGTCGACCCAGAGGTCGAGGTAGGAACCTTCCGCCGCCTCGGGGGAGAGCAGGTCGGCGATCTGATCAGCCAGGGCGCGGGCGGCGGGATAGCCCCCCTTCTCGAAGGGGGCGGCCGGGGCCATCACGTTGCGGTTGATGTCACCGCAGGCGGCCAGGGTGGAGCCGAGGGAGCGCACGATCGTGCCGATCACCTCCCGCAGGTTCTCCTTGCGCACGCCATGCATCTGGAACGCCTGGCGGGTGGTGATCCGCAGGGTGCCGTTGCCGAGGCGATCCGCGAGCTCGTCGATGGCCAGGTACAGGGAGCCCGGAACCCGGCCGCCGGGGTTGCGCAGGCGCAGCATCATCTGCCAGTCCTTGTCCTGGCCCTTCTGGCGGTTGTCGCGGTTGTCCTGCTGGTAGCTGCCGTGGAACTTGAGGATCTGAACCGCGTTCTCGCTGAAGTGGGAGCTGTCGTTCTCCAGCTCGGTGGCGAGGGGCTCCCGCAGGAAGCCGCTCTCGCGCTTGAGGCCCTCCACCTTCGAGAGGGGCCTGGCGGCGGCGGCATCGGGGGCGGGCTGGCTGCCGTTGGTGGTGCTCGATGCCGTGGCGGCCTTCGGTGCCGCCGCTTTGCCGGAGGGTTTCCTCGACGCCGGCGACGCGCTGGCGGGGGCCGTCGTCTTGGGCATCGGAAATCCGGCGGACACGGGAAAGATCGAAGCTAGCGAACGGCGCGGCGGGCCATGGCCCGACTGCGCACCGTTCAATACAGTCGCCCCAACCCGCGGCCGCACCGTGTCCACCTTCCTGCTGGAGATCGGCACCGAGGAGCTTCCCGCCGATTTCGCCCGCAGCGCCCTGCCCCAGCTGGAGGCCCTGGTGAAGGCGGATCTGGAGGCGGCGCGTCTTGCCTTCACGGGCGTCCGCACCCTCGGCACGCCCCGGAGGCTGGCGGTGCTGGTCCACGGTCTGGCCGAGCGGCAGGACGACCTCTCCGAGGAGCGCAAGGGGCCGCCGGCCGGCCAGGCCTTCCGCGACGGGGTTCCCACCCCGGCGGCGGTGGGGTTTGCTCGCCGCTGCGGCATCGAACCCGAGCAGCTGGAGGTGCGCGACACCCCCAAGGGACCCTTCGCCTTCGCCCAGATCCTCGAGCCTGGACGGCCCGCCGCCGACCTCCTGGCGGAGCTGGTGCCCCAGTGGATCCGGGGCCTGCAGGGGCGCCGGTTCATGCGCTGGGGAGAGGGAGAGAGCCGCTTCAGCCGTCCGATCCGCTGGCTGGTGGCCCTGCTGGATGAGCGGGTGCTGCCGCTGCGGCTCACGGGCTCCGACCCGGAGGTGGTGGCGGGCAACCGCAGCCGCGGCCACCGCCTCGGCGAGGGGGAGGTGACCATCCCCACCGCCGCGGCCTATGCCGAGGCCCTGGCGGCCGCCGGGGTGCGCGTGGATCGCGCCGAGCGGGCCGCCACCATCCGCCGCGGCGTGGACGAGGCCGCCGCCGCCCTCTCCGCCCGGGCGGACCTGCCCGATGGGCTGTTCGAAGAACTCACCGATCTGGTGGAGGCGCCTCTGCTGCTGGAGGGCGGCATCGCCGATCGCTTCCTGGATCTACCCCCGGAGGTGCTCAGCATCGTCATGCGGGCCCACCAGCGCTATGTGCCCGTCTACCGGCTCGGGGCGGCGGAGGATCCCCTGGCCCTGGAAGCCCGCTCCAGCCTGCTGCCCCGCTTCCTCTGCATCGGCAACGGCCGGCCCGGAGCGAGCGACACCGTGCGGCGGGGCAACGAGCGGGTGCTCAAGGCCCGGCTGGCGGACGCGGAATTCTTCCTCCAGGCCGACCGGGCCGTGGCCAGCATCGACCGCCGCGACCAGCTGCAGAGGGTGGCGTTTGCCGAAGGACTCGGCAGCCTGCGCGAGCGCTGCGAGCGGCTGGAGTGGTGCACCGATGTGCTGCTGGAGCAGCTGGATCTGCCCGCAGCGAGCGGGGATCACGCCCGCCGGGCGGCCCACCTCTGCAAGCACGATCTGGTGAGCCAGATGGTGGGGGAGTTCCCCGAACTGCAGGGGGTGATGGGCGGCAAGTACCTGCTGGCCGAGGGGGAACCGCGGGCCGTGGCCCTAGCGGTGCTGGAGCACTACCTTCCCCGGGGCGCCGGCGACGCGCTGCCCAGCTCCGAGGCCGGTGCGGTGGTGGCCCTGGCGGAACGGCTGGAGCTGCTGCTGAGCATCTACGCCAAGGGGGAGCGACCCAGCGGCTCCTCCGACCCCTACGCCCTGCGCCGGGCGGGCAACGGCCTGCTGCAGATCCTCTGGGACCGGGGCTGGTCGCTGGATCTGGCGGCCCTGCTGGAGCGCTCCACGGCCCACTGGGCCGAGCAGATGCCCCACTTCGGCGTCGATGCACCAGCGCTCGCGGCCGAGCTCGGGGATTTCCTGCGGCAGCGGGTGGTGAGCCTGCTGGAGGAAGACGGGATTCCGGTCGATCTGGTGCAGGCGGTGGCCGGCGAAACCGTTCCCCCGGCGAGGATCCTGGCAGACCCTGCCGATGCCCGCCTGCGGGCCGATCTGCTGGTGGAGCTGCGCTCCAGTGGTGCCCTTGCGGCGGTGCAGGCGGTGGTGACCCGCGCTGCCCGTCTGGCGGCCAAGGGGGATCTGGAGGCCTCGGTGCTGGATCCCAGCGGCGTGGTCGATCCCGCCCTGTTCGAGAAGGGAAGTGAAGCCGCAATGCTGCAGGTGCTGCAGCAGCTCTGCCCGATGGCCACCGGTCCGCAGGCCGGCAGCTCGGACACCGCCTCCCGGCAGGAGCGCTACCGGGCCCTGGCGGAGGGGCTGGCCGGAGGGGCCTCGGTCCTGGCGGCCTTCTTCGATGGCGAGGAGAGTGTGCTGGTGATGGTGGACGATCCGGCCGTGCGGGCCAACCGCCTTCACCTGCTTGGGGTGCTGCGCAACCAGGCCGAGGTGCTGGCCGATTTCAGTCGGATCCAGGGCTGAGGGGCAGGGTCTCGGTGAAGCAGCTTCCCTGACCCACTTGGCTCTCCACCTCGATCCGGCCGCCGTGGGCCGTGCACAGCTGCTCGGCGATGGCCAGCCCCAGCCCGCTGCCCTCGCCGCTGCGGTCGGGCCGGGCCTGCCAGAGCCGATCGAACACCCGCCCCCGTTCCTCCGGGGTGAGGCCGATGCCGGTGTCCTGAACCGCAACCCGCACCTGGCCGGCCGGGCGGCTTGCCTGCAGCCGCACCGTGCCGCCGCGGGAGGTGTAGCGGCGGGCATTATCGAGCAGGTTGCTGAAGATCCGCTCGAGCAGTACCGGCTGTCCCAGCACCAGGAGCCCCGGCTCGATCTCGGCCTCCAATCTCAGCCCGGCGGCGCGGAAGCCATCGGCCTGCAGAGCGAGCTGGCCCCCCAGGAGCTCGGAGAGATCGACCCGCCGGGGTTGCTGGATCGTCTGGCCGTCGTGGCGGGCCACCAGCAGGAGATCATCGAGCAGGTGCACCATCTGCTCGGTGGCGCTGGCCATGGCTTCGAAGCGGCGCCGTGGCCCGGCCGCACCGGCGGGAGCCTCCAGCAGGGCCATGTCGATGTTCGCGGCCAGGGCCGCCAGGGGTCCCCGCAGTTCGTGGGAGGCATCGAAACTGAACTGCCGCAGCCGCTCCAGGTTCTGCTCCAGGGGCCGCAGGGCCCGGCGCGTCAGCCGCACCGCCAGGGCGGCGGAGAGCAGCAGGGCCAGGCCCACCGCGGCTGCCAGGGCCAGATCAAGGCGCTCCAGTCGCTGCCGCAGCGGGGCCAGGGACGTGCTCACCCGCAGCCAGCTGGAGCGAAGCTCCCCTCCCGGGCCCGGCGGCTTCCCCAGGGGACGCACCAGGGCCAGGGTACGGAACCCGTCCCGCTGCCACTGGGCACTGCCTGGCGCGGAGGGGGGTTGGAGCGGCGGCAGGGGGATCGGTTCACCCAGCCGCAGCAGCGGCACTCCGCCCTGCTGTGAAAACCACTCCACCTGCTGGCGGGCCTGGCGGAAGCCCCGATCGATCGCCAGGGCGGAGCTCCCCCCGGGGCGAGCCGGAAGTGGAAGACCGGAGAGCTCGGCGGCCACGATCTCGAGTTCCTTGCGCAGGCTTGCCCACTCCCCTTCGTGGGAGATCCCCCGCACCACCAGCGCCATCACCAGCAGCACCCCGGCCAGACATCCCAGGTGAAGCAGGAAGAGCTCCCGCTGCTCCCGCCGCAGGGTCACGCGCTCTCCTCCCGCAGCCGATAGCCGAGGCCATGGAGGGTCTCGATCGGATCCTCCCCGCAGCATGCGCGCAGCTTGCGGCGCAGGTTGTTGAGGTGGGTCTTGACGGTGTCCTCGCCGGCCTCCGCCCCCATCGACCAGAGCTGATCCAGCAGCTGGCCCCGGCTCACCAGTCGGCCCGGATGGCGCAGGAACCACTCGAGAAGCCGGTACTCCCGGGCTGTGAGGGAGAGCGGTTGCCCTTGAAAGAGGGTGCGGCCCTCCGTCACCTCGACCTGCAGATCCCTCCAGCGCAGCACCGGGCCCTGGAACGGGCGACCCAGGCGCCGCTCCAGCGAGCGGATCCGGGCTGAGAGCTCCACCATCCGGAAGGGATTGACCAGGTAATCGTCCGCCCCCTCCTGCAGGCCCTGCACCAGATCCTCCACGCCGTCGCGGGCGGTGATCATCAGCACCAGGGTGTGACAGGCCCGGCGCCGGAGCTGCCGCACGATCGCGAGGCCATCGAGACCCGGCAGCATCCAGTCGAGCAGGGCGAGATCCACCTCGTCGCGCAGGAGCAGATCGAGGGCGGCGCTGCCGTCGCTCAGCCAGGTCACCGCGTGGCGCTCCTGCTCCAGGAACGCCACCAGGGGTTCCGCCAGGCGGTGGTCGTCCTCTAGCAGAAGAATGCGCATGGAGCCCTTCCGAGCAGGAGAAGCGGCAGGGGGAGCCACACCCCAGCACAGGAAAGCCCCGGAGGCTTGAGGCTCCGGGGCTGAAGGAATCACCAGCCCTTGTGGGGGTGGGCGCTGTAGGGCTGAACCCCGATGGAGGGAGGCGGGATCACCCCCTCGGGGCGAAGGGGAGCCATGGCATGGGCCACGGCCTCACCGAGCCAGGTGCCGATCGAGTGGATGGTGTGGAACATTCCGACCTGTGCGGGAAAGAACAACCACACCCTTGGCCCGCCGGGGCAAGAATTCGGCAAGCCCGGAGGGGATCAGATCACTTCCCGGCCAGGGCCGGCTCGCGCTCCTCGGTGTTGCCCTCGCTGCGCAGCAGGGGCTTCTTCTGGTTGGCCACCTTGATGCCGCCCTTGATCGTGCCCGCAACCAGCAGGGACTCGGCCTCCTCCTCGCTGCGGACGGCGCTGGGCACGGGACGGTAGCTGCCGGGGGCCAGGGCGTTACCTCGCAGCACCGCACCGAGCGTGAGCAGGGTGAGCTTGATCTGCTGCCAGGGGTTCATCGCCACCACCCGCTTGTAGAGGTAGCTGTCGAAGGTGAGCTTCTGCACATCCTTGTCATCGCACATCTCCACAAAGGCTTCTCGGGCCGCATCGTTGCGGTAAAAGATGTTCTGGAGAATGTCCAGCACCTTGTAGGTGGCGCCGTACTGGCGATCCCACTTCTTCAGGTACCTCTTGAGGTCGGCTTCAGCTGGCACCCGCTTGCCGCCCTGGCTGGCGGCCACAATTTCCTCGGCGCACATC
>JBJTWS010000006.1:0-11520 GCA_046081905.1 Synechococcus sp.
TCCAAGGCATCGGCCCGGCCGGCATCGGATCGAGAGAGCTCGGTGAGCCGCTTGGCCTGCTGCTGCCGGTAGGCGGCCTGACCGCGGAGGTGCTCGATCACCCAGCAGGTGGCAACCGCTGTGCGGAAGCGTTCCGCTACGGCCTTGGCGGCGAGGGCCTTCTTGTTGCCTTCTTCTGCAAGCAGGGCAGCCTCGAGCTCGCCGAGGGCCTGGGCGCGGCTGTCGTCGTCATCGGCTTCCAGCTGCTCAGCAAGCTGGCCGATAGCGGTGGTGAGCTCCTGGGCCTCAATGCCCAACTGCCAGAGGGAACCGGAGCGCTGCAGGGTGCAGGACGGCCCGGCGGCCTGAAGGAGGGCCGGGGCGAGAGGGGCGGCGGGGGCGGTGAGAACGGCCATGGGGATGGGGATGTGAGGAGGGAACGAGAAGAACGGCGCGGCGACTGCCGCTCAGGCGGCGAGGGGCTCCGGCGAGAAGGGCGGCGGCACTTCCATCACCACCACCGGCACTGGCGAGCGGGAGGAGCAGCGCCTGGCCTGCTGCACCAGCGAGGCCGTGCCTGCCCCACCGGGGAAGGCGATCACCAGCACCGAGGCGCTGAACGCCGGGCAGGTGTGGGCCTGGGCCTCCATCAGGGCCTGCTCCAGCAAGAGGCGATTGCGGATCGGACCGGCACTTCGGCCATAGCGGCGCCAATCAGCGGCTAGGGCCTGGACCCGCCAGCCGAGCTGCTTGGCGGCACGGCCGATGGCGCGATCAGCGCCACGGGCCCCGCCATGCAGCAGCAGATGGACAGGCCGGCCGCCAGAACGCTGGAGGAGGGCGGAGGCGATGCGCTCCTGGGGCCAGACGAGATCACGGCCACCAGCGGCGACGATGACGACAGAGCGATGGGCCAACGCCGGCGGCGGCAGGAGGCCAAGGGAAGGCAATGCAGCGGCCTGGGCCACTGCAGCAGAGGACAAGCTCATGGGCTACAGAGCAAACGAACGGGGCAAGTTGTCTCAGGATTTCGTTGCCGCAGGCGATGGGCTCGTGGCCTTTGGCGCAGCTCTTATTCTACCAGTACAAATGCACTGAGAAGCGAGCAGAGCGGCTGCAGGGCAATGGATCTACGCAAAGCAAAGCCATGCGCTGATGGATCGGGAAGCTGATAAGCAGACCCGCCAGATTCAGCACTGAATGCCCAGCTGGCCGCGCAGCCGCGCGAGGCAACCTGGGGCCTTCTCCTTCCTTGACAACGCGGGCGAAGGCCCGGCCACCGCAGCCGCGGGAGGACAGCCATGCCTGAAACCCCCACACCGGCCCCGAAGCGGAGGACGGCCGCTGCCGACCGGAGCCCTGCGGTGACCGCAGAGCCTGGCGACATTGCCGGCAGAAAACCCGATGCCGCGGAAGCGGACCAAGCAGAGCGGAGCAGTGCTCTGCGCCACGCTTACACGTGGGCACTTCTGCTCGAACCTTTATTCCGCTTGCGCCTAATTCAAAGAAGCGCCACTTCCCCTGAATAAGGCACCTACCGGCCAGCAGGGCGTCTCGCGCGTCCCGCGACGGTCTCAGCTGCTATTTCTGCCACGGGCCGGGCCCCGATCTCTCCGGCCGACAGGCGGCTGGAGACTCCAAAACATCTCACCAAACATCTCACATGGGCTGCACTGGCGATCATAAAGCCTTGTGGCGCAGTCGATCCTGGCGGCTTCCAGTCGAGCTTCCCAAGCTGAACGTCGCCGGTACGAGTCCGGTCACCCGCTTTCGGTCCAGGAACGGGAAATTCCCTGAGAAGCCAGTCAAGCACTGGCTTTGAGGATTCCAGTGCCAGACCACCTTCGTCGTTCCGCAAGGGATGCACAAGCGGCTAGGCGCTCACGGAGCACAGAGGCTTCACCAGAGTGAACATCAGCTCCAGAACGGGCGGCAAGCAGCGTTGCATACAACTTCCGATCCCGTGGCACTTCGATCACGCCAGGCAGATCGGCGAGGCCGTTTGCAGGATCCACGACGATCTCAGGAGCGGGATAGAGCCCGAGCGGTCGGCAAAGAAGATCACGTTCCCTTCGGCCACCTCTGCAATCGGGCGGACCCGTGATCTCACCGGCGGCGCCTTGATCCTCACCGGACGGATCGGGCTCAATGCTCTCCCTGTTGGGTTCAATCCGCCAGAGGAACGTCCAGGCAGAAGCAGCTGCCAACTCCAGGGGTGGAGTGCACGCCCATGCCCATGCCCATCCCCATGTGAGCGACGCCCACCACCGCCATCGGCATTAATCGTGTGGGCCCGGCGTCAGAGGCCTTCGCAGTGCTGCACGGCTCTGAGATAGATCAACTTCCCGGGGCCCTCCTGCCCCGCCAGGTTGCTGGCTTGCCGCAACCGCACCTGCGTGTCGATGCACTGGTTGTAGCGGTGGGCTTTGACGGCACCAGGAATCTGGAGCAGGGCGATGGCCAGCAGGCTCAGCGTGCAGATCGCTGCCAGCACGGGGTAGGCATGGGCCCGCACCATCTCTCGAGCCGTGAGCTGTTGGGCACCGTGATCGCTCATGGGGATTCGTCACCTTCTCCCCAGGATGCCTGGATGGACTCCCCGCAATCCGGCCTCAACGGGTCGGCCCGGGGGGCTGGACTGCGTCACGGAGCCTCCTGAGCCCTCGCCGGCACCACAGAGATACACCTCTACGGTGCCGGCAGCCAGTGTGCCGGCAGCGATCCCCGTCACATTCTCTGGCGAGAATGGAATCACACCCGCAGCCGATCGCTCGCGCCCTGCCGATGTCCTTGCGCCCGCCCCTCCTTGCGGCCCGGGACATCCTGGCCGCCGCCCTCCTGCTTCTGCTGCCGGCCCTGGCGAGCGCAGCGCAGCCAGGTGTTCCCGCAAGGGCTGAGGAAACCCTGCAGCAATCGATCCAGCGGCGCCAGGCCTTCCCCTTCACCCCCAACTGCAGCGGCAACACCCAGGAGATGGCGGCCTACCTCTGGCAACAGCGCAACCAGACGGATCAGCGGCTGCTGCCGTTGCTGGGCGGTGCACCGCCACTGGAGCGCTGGAGAAGCGAGCGCCGGGCGGTGTGTGAACGCTCGGCCCAGCGGGCCGCGGGGGGCAGCCTCCTGCCGGTGCTCTGGCTTCAATGCGAGAACAACCTCAACGAAGCGCTGCTGCAGCAATTCACCCCCCTCGGCCGCTGAGGCCACCCCAACCGCCCCTCCCCCCAGACCTCCCCATGGACGAAGCCAGCCTGCGGGCCCTGTTCACCAAGCCCTACGGGGCGCCGGCGCCGGGGGAGGAGCAGTGGCGGATGCTCTACGCCGACGACGTGCACTTCCAGGACCCCACCCAGGAGCGGCAGGGAATCGACGCCTACATCCAGGCCCAGGAGGGGCTGATCCAGCGCTGCGACGATGTGTTCCTGGAGCCGGGAGCGGTGGCGATCCAGGGCGACACGGCCTTCATCGAGTGGACGATGGGCCTGAAGATCAAGGGCATTGAATTCCTCTATCCCGGCACCACCCGGCTGCGGCTGAACGGGGCCGGCAAGATCGTGGATCACCGCGACTACTTCGACTTCGTGGGCCCCACCTTTGCGCCGGTGCCGCTGGTGGGGGGCTTCGTGCGCTGGCTCTACCGGCGCTTCGTGGACTGAGCCATGGGGAGCTGCGGCTGTGGCTCCGGCCCGGCGGCCGCGCTGGAGCGCCGCACCCTCCTCTGGGTGCTGCTCATCAATGCGGGGATGTTCGTGGTGGAGCTCGTGCTGGGGCTGCGGGGCCAGTCCACGGGCCTGGTCGCAGACTCCCTCGACATGCTCGCCGATGCCGGCGTCTACGCCCTCAGCCTGGGGGCCGTGGGAGAGCATCCCCGCCGCCAGCGCCGGGCGGCGGCGCTGAGCGGTCTGCTGCAGGTGCTGCTGGCCGGAGGCGTGCTGGTGGATGTGGCCCGCCGGGCCCTGCAGGGCAGTGAGCCGGCGGGCCCGCTGATGGTGGCGGTGGGCGTTGCGGCCCTGGCCGCCAACCTTCTCTGCGTGGCCCTGATCTCCCGCCACCGCCACGGGGGCGTGCACATGCGCGCCTCGCTGATCTTCTCCACCAACGACACCCTCGCCAATGCCGGCGTGATCCTCTCCGGCCTGCTGGTGGCCTGGCTGGGTAGCCCCGTGCCAGACCTGCTGATCGGCCTGGCGATCAGTGCGATGGTGCTGCGTGGTGGGCTGCAGATCCTGCGGGAGGCCCGCCGCAGCGCTGCGGCGTAGGGCCTCTCCCGAAGTGCCCCTCAGCCCTCGGATCCATCCGACGCCAGGTAGCCGGCAGGTGGCCGGTCTTCACCCAGAGGGTGCAGCCCGCCTCGCTCCAGGGCCGGTGGGCGCTGCCGGGCGGATTGCGCAGCCAGGTGCCGGCCGGATAGGTGCCCTGCTCGTCCTGGAACACCCCCTCCAGCACCAGGATTTCCTCGCCGCCGGGATGGCCGTGGGGATGGAACACCGTGCCCGGCGCCCAGCGC
Source organism: Synechococcus sp. (assembly GCA_046081905.1). Classification (GTDB taxonomy): domain Bacteria; phylum Cyanobacteriota; class Cyanobacteriia; order PCC-6307; family Cyanobiaceae; genus CBW1002. The sequence continues at coordinate 4,484 of JBJTWS010000006.1, forward strand.
ACCAGGGCCACGTGCTCCGAGCCCCAGCCATGCAGCGGCAGCACCTGCAGCCCGGGCACCAGGCCCGGCAGCCAGGGCCGGCTGGGGGTGTGGAGCTCCAGGCGCGCCTGGTCACCCGGGTGCATCTGCTGGAGTTTCACCAGGAGCGTGCAGCCCTCGCGGCTGTAGGGAGCGTGGGCGGAACCCACCGGATTGCGCAGGTAGGTGCCCTCGGGATAGTCGCCCTGCTCATCGGAGAAGGTGCCCTGGAGCACCAGGATCTCCTCGCCGCCGCCATGGCTATGGCGCTCGAAATGGCTGCCGGGGGCATAGCGCACGATCGAAGTGGCGCGGGCCACCTCCCCGCCGCGGCGATCCAGCAGGCGCCGCTCCACCCCCGCCAGGGGCGAGGGCATCCAGGGGAGGGAGGCGGTGTTCAGCACCACCCGCTGGGCCAGATCCGCATGGAGCTCCATGGCACCGATTCTGCCCAGCGGAGCCTGCCCGGCTCAGGAGTGATCCCCCTCCGCCTTGGCCAGGGAAGCGGAAGGATCGCCGCGCAGGTCCGCCGCCAGAAACGCGGCGGTTTCCGGCAGGGCCAGCTGGAGATGGTTCTCGCTGTGCAGCTCCACACTGAGCTGGGCGGCCTGCAGATCGAGCACGTGGCCGCCATGGGCGTGGTCGTCGCTGAGCAGGTGCAGGTGATAGCCGGGCACGTTGATCGTGCGGGCGAACTCCGGCGTCCAGAAGCCCACCAGAACGCCTGTGAGATCCTCGAAGCTGAACTCGGCCTGGTGGGCCGTGGCACTCACCAGATCGGTGCCGGCGGCGGCCCGGCAGGCCACCCGCACCTTGATGCGCTCGAAATGGCCCCGGATCCGGATGGCGGTGAACTGGTTGGCGCTGGGGCGGAACCCATCCAGCCGGGTGGTGAGGTCGGCCCAGCTGGTGATGCCGCTCAGCACCCGGGTGTCCTCCGCCTGGAAGCGGGTGGCCACCCAGAAGGGGGCCAAGGCATCGAGCGGAGCCGGCCGCACGCTGCCATCGCTGCAGGCCTGCCAGCAGGTGCCATCGAGAAGAATTCCCTCGCCATCGAGGCCATCGAAGGTGCCGAGGCCGAAGTCCCCGTGGCGCAGGATGTCGCGCACCCGCACGCAGCCCTGGTACACCCCCTGCACCAGCGCCCCGGAGGTGGACACCTGATAGAGGGTGTGATGGTCCACATCGAGGGCCTCCGCCAGGGCGGCGCGGATCACGTGGTCCGGGCTCTCGCCGGTGCGGCGGCAGCGCTCCTGCAGAGCCTGCCAGAGGCCCTCCCCCAGCCGCAGGGACAGCGCATGGGTGGCGTCGGGGGCAAGGGTCATGGCGCTGGGGCGGGGCTCAGTGGATGAAGTCCTGGTGGACGTTCTGCATCAGCTTGCTGTTCTGGGAATAGTCGATCGGGATGTCGATCAACACCGGCACCGGCTGGGCGAGGGCCTCCCGCAGGGCCGGCCCGAGCTGGTCCACGGCGGTAATCCGGATCCCCTGGCAGCCGAAGGCCTGGGCGAAGGCCGCCACGTCGACCTCACCCAGCTGCACCCCGGCGGTGCGGCCGTAGTGGGCCTGCTCCTGAAACGACACCATGTCGTAGGAGCGGCTGTTCCAGATCAGGTGCACGAACCGGCAGCCCAGGCGCCGGGCGGTTTCCAGCTCCGTGGCCGTGAACAGGAACCCCCCATCCCCGGAAACGGAGATCACCGGCATGCCCGGGCGGCAGAGGTTGCAGGCGATCGCCCAGGGCAGGGCCACCCCCAGGGTCTGCTGGCCGTTGCTCACCAGCACCTGCCGCGCATGGGCGGCGGGGAAGTAGCGATTCATCCAGATGTAGTGGGAGCCCACATCCAGGGCCAGGGTGGTGTCGGGGGTCACCACCTGCTGGAGTTCATGGATCACCCGGAGGGGATGGATCGGCGTGCCCGTCAAGGAAGCGCCCTCGGCGGCGGTGGCGCGCAGCTCCTCTCGCAGCGCCGTGGCGCTGCTGCGAAAGCCCCCATCGACCCGCACCTGCAGCAGGGGGGTGAGGGCCTCCAGGGTGGCCGCCAGATCCCCCACCAACTCCACCGCCGGCAGGAAGGCCTGGTCCTGGTCGGCGGGCTGCACGTCGATCGCCACAACCGGCCTGGGATTGCCGGTGTTCCAGAGGCAGGGATCGAATTCCACCGCATCGAAGCCCACCGTGATCACGCAATCGGCGGCATCCAGCAGCTGGTTGGCGGGCTGGTTCACGAACAGGCCCACCCGGCCTTCGAACTGCTAGAAGGCCACCCAGGCACCCGCCCCCTGAAAGGTGGCGCCATAGGGGAGAGCGGTCCGCTGGAGAAAGGCCTGCAGGCTGGGGGCCAGTCCGATCTGCGACGACTGCAGACCCAGCAGCACCATCGGCCTGCGGGCGGCGTTGATCAGGGCCGCGGCCCGCTCGATCGCCGCGGGGGCCGCCGCCCCCAGCAGCACCGGCTGCCCCCAGGCCGGCGAGAGGTCCACCGGACACTCCGCCAGCCCCACATCCTTCGGCAGCCCCAGAAAGGCCGCGCCGGGACGACCCGCTTCCGCCGCCCGCACGGCATTGCCGAACACCTCCGGCAGGTCGTGGACCGTGAGCGCGGAGCGGGAGAATTTGGTGACGGGCCTCATCACCTCCACCCCATCGAGGGACTGGTGGGTGTGCTTGAAACGGTCGTCGAGGGGAACCTCTCCCCCGATCGCCAGCACCGGGTCCCCCTCGGCCGTGGCCGTGGCCAGGCCGGTCACGAGATTGGTGACCCCGGGACCGGAGGTCACCGCGCAGACCCCCACCCGGCCGGTGAGACGGCCCATGGCCTGGGCCATGAAGGCGGCGTTCTGCTCATGCCGGCAGACCACCAGCTCGATCGGCGAATCCGCCAGGGCGATGAACAGGCTGTCGACCTTCGCGCCGGGGATGCCGAAGACATGGCTCACCCCATGCTGTTCCAGCATCCGTACCAGGACCTGGGCACCGTTCATGGCAGGGGAGGGCACTACCTGAATCCTGACCAGACCCTGGGGAGCGGTCAACGCAGGTGAGCCGCGCCCTCGAACAGCACCACCCGAGGAGAGCACGTCCACCTGAAGATGCGCTCCTCAGGCACTGGAATCGACGGTTCGATCCATGGCTGTACCGGGCCCATGGCGGAGCTGAATCTCCTTCTGGGTGGGGGCATTCCGGCCAGGAGCAGGGTGAGCCTGGGGCAGATACGCTGCCGCAGCCGGCCCCAGATCCGTGATCCAGAGCTATCTCGACTGTGCGGTGCTCACCGGCTTCGTGTGCCTGTACGCCCTGGTGTCGGCGCGGCTGCAGCGCACGCCGTTCTCGGCGGCGATGGTGTTTCTTCTGGCGGGGTGGCTGCTTAGCCCGGCCTGCCTCGGGGTGCTGCATCTGGCGGTGGACTCCGAGGGGCTGCGGGGAATCAGCGAGTTCAGCCTGGCCCTGATCCTGTTCACCGATGCGGCCCAGGCCGAACTGCCGGTGCTGCGCCGCAGCGCCCGGCTGCCGCTGCGGCTGCTGGGGCTGGGGCTGCCGCTCACCATCGTGGTGGGCGCCGTGGTGGCCCACCGGCTGTTCCCCTCCTGGCCCTTCGTGGAGGCGGCCCTGCTGGGGGTGGCCCTGGCCCCCACCGATGCGGCCCTCGGCCAGCCGGTGGTGACCAACCCCAACGTGCCCGCCTCGATCCGGGAGGACCTCAGCGCCGAGAGCGGCCTCAACGACGGGATCTGCGTGCCCGCCCTGCTCTGCCTGCTCACCCTTGCCGAGCGTCCCACCATGCCGGAGGCCGGTGATGGTCTGGGGCTGCTGGGGCAGTTCTTCCTGCAGCAGATCGGCGTGGGGGTGCTGGTGGGGGTCGCCCTCGCCAGCCTCGGCTGCTGGACCTGCGACCACTGCGCCCGCCGGGGCTGGATCGCCCCCGACTGGCGCCCCGTGCTGGCGGTGTCCCTGGCGGTGGCGGTGTTCACCCTGGCCCAGAGCCTCGGCGGCAGCGGCTTCATCGGCTGCTTCTGCGCCGGGCTCGTGATGGGCGGACTCACCCGGCAGGGCAAGGAGATCGAACTGATCGCCGCCGAAGGGGCCGGCGACGTGTTCTCCCTGGTCACCTGGATGGCCTTCGGCGCCGCGGTGCTCGGCCGCGCCCTGGCGGCCCTCACGCGGGCTTCGCTGGCCTACGCGGTGCTCAGCCTCACCCTGATCCGGATGATACCGGTGGCGCTCGCCACCGCCGGGCTCGGGTTGCCGCCCGCCACCACCCTGTTCGTGGGCTGGTTCGGCCCCCGCGGCCTGGCCAGCATCGTTTTCGCCGTGATGGTGCTCGATGCCGACGTGCCCCACGGACAGGAGATCGCCGATGCCATCACCCTCACCGTGGCCCTCAGCGTGGTGGCCCATGGCCTCACCGCCGTACCCCTGGCCAAGCGTTTCGGCCGGGCTGTGGCCCAGCAGCGGGGCAGTGCCCCGGCCCTCAGCAGCAGCTCGACGCCGCCTCCCTGAGGGGCTCATCCACGAAGGGGCTGGTGGTGCCGCAGCCGGGGAAGAGCCCGTAGTGGCGCTCAAAGCTGCCGAGGAACTCGAAATGGGGCGCGAAACGGCTCTCGGCCAGCATGCGGAACGTGTTGCCGCAGACGGGGAACACCCGGCCCGTCTCGATCGCGTGGTGGCCGTCGAGATCGAAGCGGTGGGGATGGTCGGGGATGGTGCCGCGATAGAGCACGGCCTGGCCGTGGTCTTCGCAGGCGTCCTCAAGCGCGTCGATCGCGAACAGGCGATGGGTGGCGGAATGGAAGCGGGCCTCGCCCACCAGGGGCGTCAGGGCCGGATCGGTGATCGCCAGGGGCCGGTGGCTCACCAGCCGCGGATCCAGGAAGCCAGCGGAGCGGGCCAGGCGAAGGAAGTCGTTCCAGTAGAGCGCTCCACCCAGGCACTCGCCGTAGAGCACCGGATGGCGGCGCACCCCCTCCTCCAGCCGGCGATCGGCGTACACATCGGAGAAGTAGAACTCGCCGCCGCGGCGCAGCAGCCGCTGCACCCCCCGCAGCACCGCCGGCTTGTCCGTGGAGAGATTGAGCACGCAGTTGCTCACGATCACATCGAAGCTGCCGGCCTCCAGGGGCAGGAGCTCGAGCTGCTCGATCGTGCCCTCCAGGAAGCTCACATTCCCGTAGCCGAAATGCTCGGCGTGGTGCGCCTGGTGGACCCGGGCCACGGCCAGCTGCTCGGGGGTCATGTCCACCCCCACCACGGAGCCGGCGGGCCCCACCAGCTGGGAGAGCAGGTACACGTCCCGGCCCGACCCACAGCCCAGATCCAGCACGCGGCAGCCCTCGAGCAGGGGCGGGCAGACCAGGCCGCAGCCGTAATAGCGGTTGGTGACCTCCGGGTGGAGGTTGCTCAGGAGGGGCCGCAACCAGGCGGGCACCTCCGAGGCATCGCAGCAGGCGGTGGTGCGCAGGTCGGCGGAGCTGCGCAGTTCCTGGCCGTAGTAGGCCTGAACCGCTTCCTGGGTGGGCATGGGGCGGATGGCCTCGGCTCAGGAACGGGGCTTGATCAGCTGCAGCACCTGGGGGCCGGAGTGGCCGGCCCGGCGCTCGCAGTTGAGAAGTTCGAGCACGCAGCGGGCGGCGGCGGCCAGATCCCCCTGCTGCGCGGCCAGGCGCCCCTCGGCCTCGAGGCGGGCGATGCGGCGGCTGAGGGCGGCCCGCTCGTCAGCGGCGGAGGCTCCCGCCGGGGAGCGCAGGGAGGTCATCACCCCCCGGGGGGCCTGGTGGGATTTCACCTTGGCCTGCATGGAAGAAAGCACGGGATACAGGGAACCGCGAAGGTCCGATCAGGGGGGAGAGAGCGGCGGCTCAGCAGCAAAAACGCTGAAGGCAGAATTCCGCAAGGGAGAACCTCCAGCAGGCCGATGCGACCATGTCGCACGCCCGGAAAGAGACTCTCGGGAAAAGAATCTCCACCGGGGCCAAGCCGTGGGCTTGGGACGTACGGAGAAGTTCGGCCCCAGGAAACTCGCCAGCAACGGATGAACGCTGCTGGAGCGATGTGGAGATTCAAACTTCTGCCTAGGACCTGAGCTTTAGCTCGCTCCCCATCTATGGACGAATTGTAGTCACCGACCCGCTGACTTCGCCAGAGGTCGTGACAGAACCCTGCACCCGCGCCGTTTTCCTGCGGAATCCCATGGGATTCCCCTCCCCGGCATCAGGTGCCGGGTTCTTCGTTGTTGCCTCCCAGGGCAGAGATCTGCTCCCGCAGGGCCTCCGCCCGCATCGCATCTCCCTTGGTGAGGGCCACCGCCAGGGCGAACTCCAGCTTCTCCAGCTGGTGATCGCGCTCGGAGGGCTGGGGCTGGCGGTGGGGCGCCGGTCCCCCGCCGGCCAGGCCCGGCGAGGAGGGGGAACGGCGCGGGGCCGGAAGGGGGGAACCGGAAAGGCTGGGGTAGGCCATGGCTGGCTTTCTTTCCAGTTTGTCACTGATCCGCGGTCTTCGGGGAGCCTCGCCGCGGAACTGTGCTTCAGGCTGCCAGCACGTTGGCGGCATCGTCGTCTTCCTCCCCCTCCAGGTCCAGCGCGAAGCCCTCCATCGCAGGGGCGCCGCTGTCGCTCTCCTCCAGCACGGACACCTCCAGCAGCTGGCGGCAATCCTGCAAGAGCCGCTCCACGTTCTCGAGGCTGTGGAGTTCGGCCGGATCGGTGGTTTCCGTCCGGGAGAGTTGCCGCTCCAGCAGGGTGAGCCGCTGTTCGAGTTGGAGCAGCCGCTGCGAAAGCGTGTGAATCGTTTCCGCCAGCGTCTCGGTGTGGCGGGTGATGCGGAAGGAAACCGATTCGGGGGTCATCGAACAAAGGCTGTGGGAGGCCGATCACAACACACCACCGCCCCGGGCTCAAGCCTCCCCTGCCCTCTCCACCAGCCTCCAGACTGTCGGACCACCCCTCAAGGTTCCGCCGCATGGCGACCCCCTGGCACCTGCTGCTCTACCTGCTGGCAGGCACGGCGGGGGGTCTGCTGGCCC
>JBJTWS010000007.1:0-5921 GCA_046081905.1 Synechococcus sp.
TGCCCACCACGGGCTCGAGGATCACGCCGGCCACCTCACCGGAGTTGGCGGCGAAGAGCTTCTTCACCGCCTCCAGGTCGTTGTAGGGGGCGGTGAGGGTGTTGGCGGTGGTGCTGCGGGGCACGCCGGGGGAATCCGGCAGGCCCAGGGTGGCCACCCCGGAGCCGGCCTTCACCAGGAACATGTCCGCGTGGCCGTGGTAGCAGCCCTCGAACTTGATGATCTTCTCCCGGCCGGTGAAGGCGCGGATCAGCCGCAGCACCGACATGCAGGCCTCAGTGCCGCTGTTCACGAAGCGCACCATCTCCACCGAGGGCACAGCGTCGATCACCATCTCCGCCAGCTGGTTCTCGAGGGAGCAGGGGGCGCCGAAGCTGGTGCCCTTGTCGAGGGCCTCGTGCAGGGCGGCGATCACCTCGGGGTGGGAATGGCCGCAGATGGCGGGGCCCCAGCTGCCGATGTAGTCCACGTAGCGGTTGCCGTCCACATCCCAGGCGTAGGCGCCCTTCACCCGGTCGAACACGATCGGCTGGCCCCCCACCGAGCGGAAGGCCCGCACCGGCGAGCTCACGCCGCCGGGCATGAGGGTCTGGGCGGCGGTGAAGAGCTCCTCGGAACGGGTGGTGTTCAGGGCGGGAGCCGAAACGGGAGCCGTGGGGGAGGCCGAGGTCAAGGCGGGTTCCGAAGACGGTTGGGATGGGTCCGGCGGGTCGTGTTCCACGACAGCGCAAGACTGATGACCATCCTGACCCAGAACGGAGCCGGAGCGTCCGGGGTCGGTAAGTTCTTGGTGCCGAACGCGGACGCGTGACGATCGACTGGGCCGCTCTGGAGAGGGATTGCCGCCGGCTGCTGCCGCCCCGGGCGGTGGTGGCCCGCCGTCAGGAACTCCTGGCCTACGACTGCGACGGCCTCACCCTGCACCGCCACCAGCCGCCCCTGGTGGTGCTGCCCGAAACCACCGAACAGGTGGCCGCCGTGGTGGGGCTCTGCCACCGGCAGGGCATTCCCTTCGTGGCCCGCGGCAGCGGCACCGGCCTCTCCGGCGGCGCGGTGGCGGAGCAGCCGGCCCTGGTGATCGCCACCAGCCGGATGCGCTCGATCCTCTCGGTGGACCTGCCCAACCGGCAGGTCACGGTGCAGCCGGGGGTGATCAACAGCTGGGTGACGCGCGCCGTGGCGGGTGATGGCTATTACTACGCCCCCGATCCCTCCAGCCAGGTGGTGTGCTCGATCGGCGGCAACGTGGCTGAGAACTCCGGCGGGGTGCACTGCCTCAAGTACGGCGTGACCAGCAACCACGTGCTCGCCCTGGAGGTGGTGCTGCCGGACGGCACCATCACCCGCCTGGGCAGCTCCCTGGCGGAGACCAGCGAACTCGACCTGCGGGGTGCCTTCATCGGCAGCGAGGGAACCCTGGGCATCGCCACCGCCATCACCCTGCGGCTGCTGCGGGCTCCCCAGAGCGTGGCGGTGCTGCTGGCGGATTTCACAGCATGGAGGCCGCCGGCGAGGCGGTGCGCCTGGTCACCGCCGCCGGCGTGCTGCCGGCCGGGATGGAGATCATGGACCGGTTCACGATCAACGCCGTGGACGATCTCTTCGGCCGCGACGAGTACCCCCGCGATGCGGCGGCGGTGCTGCTGATCGAGCTCGATGGCCAGGAGCGGGAGGTGCGGGCCGCGGTGGAGCTGGCGGGGGATCTCTGCCGCCAGGCGGGGGCCCGCTCGCTGCGCCAGGCCACCGAGGAGGCCGACCGGGCGGTGCTGTGGAAGGGCCGCAAGAGTGCCTTCGCGGCGGTGGGACGGATCACCCCCACCTATTACGTGCAGGACGGCGTGGTGCCCCGCAGCGGCCTGCCGCGGGTGCTGGCGGCGATCGAGGAGGCCAGCCGCCGCACCGACCTGCCGGTGGCCAACGTGTTCCACGCCGGCGACGGCAACCTCCACCCCCTGATCCTCTACAGCGCCGAGGAGCCGGGGGTGATCGAGCGGGTGCAGCAGCTCGGGGCCGAGATCCTGCGCCTCTGCCTCGAGGCCGGCGGCAGCATCACCGGTGAGCACGGCGTGGGCAGCGACAAGCGCTGCTACCTCGACTGGATGTTCAGCCCCGACGACCTGGCCACCATGGGGCGGCTGCGGCAGGCCTTCGATCCCCAGGGGCTGGCCAACCCGGGCAAGATCTTCCCCACGCCCCGCAGCTGCGGCGAGTCGGCCCGGCGGCAGGTGCGCCTGCGCCAGGAGGGCGTGGTGCTGCCCCAGGCGGTGGAGGCGTTCTGAGCTTCAGGGGCCCGGGTTATCTGCCGCTTCCCCGGCAGCTTCCTCCGGCAACCAGCGCTGGGCCCGCAGCACCAGCAGCCAGCCTGCCCCGAAGCAGGCGGCGGCGATCCACTGCTGCCGCACCAGGGCCACCAGGGCCACGGTGCTGGCGGTGATCCGCAGCGCCTGCACGGCGAAGCGGACCAGCCGCAGGCCGGGGTGGGCAGAGGAAGCCATCAGGAGAGCGGCAGCACAGGGGACGGGGGGGCCGGGCTGCGGCGCTGCAGCTCTGCCGGCACCGCCAGCAGGGCGGACACCGCCAGCAGGGCGATCAGCAGCCACCAGCGCCTGCGGAGCCGGGGCAGCGGCGGCCGCCATCCCCAGATTCCGCCCCGGCGGCGGCGCCGGTGCTGCTGCAGATCCACCACGGTGCCGATGAGGGGTCGGCCGCAGCGGCCGCACACCATCCGTCCGGCCAGACTGCGATCGGCGCGGACCGCCCAGCTGCCGCAGGTGGGACAGGCCATCGGGTGCCGGAGATGCTGCTGCGGGGGTCCCTCCAGCAAACCACGGCCCCCCGGCTCCCCCGTTCCCGATCGATGGCCTCCGTGATCGAACCGCTGCCCTTCGAGGCCCTGCCTCCCCTGCCGGAGGCGCTGCCGCTGGCGGTGCTGGGCCATGTGGAGGTGGTGACCCTGGTGCAGGTGCCCCATCTGCCGCGCCCCGGAGAGGTGCTGCACGCCACCGCCGCCGTGGAGGAGCCCGCCGGCGGTGGTGCCGTGGCGGCGGTGCAGCTGGCCCGGCTCACGGGGGCGCGGGTGCCCTTCTTCACCGCCCTCGGCCGCGATGCCGTGGGCCGCCGGGCCGCCGAGCGGCTGGAGGCCCTGGGGCTGGAGCTGCACGTGGCCTGGCGGGACGCCCCCACCCGCCGGGGCGTGAGCTTCACCGAGGCCGGCGGCGAGCGCAGCATCACCGTGATCGGCGAGCGGCTCAGCCCCGCCGCCGCCGATCCCCTGCCCTGGGGGCGGCTGGCGGTGATGGCGGGGGTGTTCGTTACGGCGGCGGACGCGCCGGCGCTGCGGCTGGCCCGGGAAGGCGCCTGGCTGGGGGCCACCCCACGGGTGCGGCTGCCGCTGCTTCGCCAGGCCGCCATTCAGCTCGATGTCCTGATCGGCAGCGCCCTGGATCCGGCGGAGCGGAGCGTGCCGGGGGATCTCGACCCCGAGCCCCGCCTGCGGATCGGCACCGCCGGTGCCCGGGGCGGCCACTGCCGGCCCGGGGGCGCCTTCGCCGCCCTGCCCCCGCCGGAGGCGGTGGTGGACAGCTACGGCGCCGGCGACAGCTTTGCCGCCGGGGTGAGTCTGGGCCTTTCGGCCGGCTGGAGCCTGCCGGAATCCCTCAGCCTGGGCTGCCACTGCGGCCGCGCCGTGCTGGAGGGGCTGGGTCCCTACGCCACCCAGCTCAGGCGGCCCGCCTGAGGCCAGCGGGCGCGGGGCCCTCGCGGGAGCCAGCCCGGCCCGGGCGTGGCATCCTGGGGCACCCCGCATGCCCCCTGCGGATGCTCACGCGGATCCGCCAGGAGCTCTCCGAGGTGGTGCCCCTGGCCCTGCTGGTGGGGGTGAGCCTGGGTACCGGCCTCACCCAGCTGCTGGTGCGGCCCCTGGGCCAGAGCAGCGATCTGAGCCTGGGGGCGGTGCTGATCGCCACCCTGCAGATCTTCGGGCCGGTGGGGGTGAACCTGCTCTGGGTGAGCCGGGCGGCGCCCCTGCGGGTGGGCCTGGAGGCCCAGCGCCGCTGGCACCGCCTGCTGGAAGCCCAGGACACGTGCCCGGTGGCGGCTGATCCCTTCCCCTGGCGGGAGCTGATCGCCGCGGCCGCCACCGCCGTGCTGCTGCTTCCCTACTTCGAAGGCGCCATCCTGGCGGCGGCCGTGGTCGCCACGCCCCGGGTCGATCCCCTCGGCCAGCTCTCGGAGCTGCTCAGCCAGCTCCATCCGGGCGATCTGCTGCAGACGGTGCTGCGCACCGCCCTGTTTGCCCTGGCCGCCGAGGCCCTCTGCCTGCGCAAGGCCGCGCAGCTGCGACAGTCGCTCGAGCAGGTGCCCCGCCTGATCGCCGATGCCATCCCGGAGTGCTTTCTGGCGGTGATCCTGCTGGAGGCCCTCTGGACGGCCCTGATCGATCCCCTCCACACCAGCCTGCGATGACCCCCTCCCTTCCCCCCGCCCGCAGCCGCCTGGGCTGGCTGTTCCTGGTGGGAGCTCTGCTGCTGGGCGGCTGGGCGGTGCGGGGCGTGCTGCTGGAGCAGCTGCGCTGGCGCGAGAGCTTCGAGGTGCGGCTGCGCACCCGCGATGCCACCGGCATCTGGCCGGGGGTGCACGTGACCCTTTCCGGCTATCGGATCGGCCGGGTCGATCGGGTGCGGCTCGGCTCCGATGGGGTGGTGGCGGTGGATCTGCGGATCGTGTCCCGCTACCGGCCGCTGCTGGGGCCCCGCAGCCGCGCCTACGGCACCCGGCCCGGCGTGATCGGTGACAGCGAGATCGCCCTCACCCCCGATCCCCTGCCCCCTGGTTCCCCGCTTCCCCGCACCGACCTCCTGCTCCCCTACGACCCCCCCACCGACGTGGCGGACCTGCTGCAGGAGCTGGCCCAGACCCGGCTGCACCTGGATCGCACCCTGCAGAGCACCCTCAAGGTGGTGGACAAGGACCTGCCGGGGGCGATCGGCCGGTTCAACGGCGCCCTCGAGGATGTGAGCCGGCTGGCCGTGGCCGTGGAGCGGGAGACCGGGCCCACCGCGGCGGCCACCCGCAGCTCCCTGGCGGCGATCGAACGGACCGGTGCAGCAGTGGAGCAGGTGTCGCGCCGCGGGGACCAGGTGCTGCAGGAGAGCTCCCCGCTCGTGACGGGAACCCTGCGGGAGATCCGCCGCTTCACCTCCGGCACCAACCGCATGCTGCAGATGTTCGGCTCGACCCTCTTGGTAGACCCCCCCGCGTTGTCGCCCCCGGACGGGGCAGAGAAACCGCAGGAAGAACCATGGCAGGATCGCCCCCATCCGCAGGAAGGCCCCCCTTGACGCCCCGCCCCGCCCCTCTGGCCCTGCTCCGCCCGCTGGGGAGCTGGCTGCTCCGCGGCCTCGGAGCCCTGGCGGTGGCCGGTGCGGTGGGGGAGCCCGCGGTCGCCGCCGGCGGCAACGATGCCGGTTTTCTGGTGAAGCAGGCGGTGGATTTCTACTGCGGCAGCATGAAGGGAGAAACCCCCGCCCGCATGACCGACTACGACCGCGGGCTGTTCGAGGGCATGGCGATCGGTTTCGTCTTCGGGCAATACCCCTCCCAGGCGGATTTCGTGGAGAAGCTGGGGGAGCAGCGCTTCAATGAGCTCTTCTACGGCGGCATCCAGAAGCAGTGCCCCACCAAGGCCTTTGATGGGGTGAAGTGACGCCAGCCTTCGGAACCCGTGGTGATGGCCGGCGGATTAGCTCCACTTCCCAGGAGAAGGCTTGCCTGCCTCGAATCGTATGCGTTCAGAGGTCGGGACGCACGGCCGCAGGACTGCGTGCTGATCGTTCATCTCTGAGCGATCAGGCAGCCGTACTGGCTGTTGCTGACCTCAGGAATCCGGCAGCAGCGACGGCATCAGCCCGCCGCGGTGATGG
>JBJTWS010000008.1:0-12635 GCA_046081905.1 Synechococcus sp.
GGGGTATGCCAGAACAACCAGTATTGCGATGCGAAGAGCCGTTGGCGATTAGCAGCACCCTTAGATCAAGCTGCGGCTTTATTGATTCCTCCGCGCCAGTAAGACGCTTCACAGGCGCCCCCTAGATTTATTCGTGCCAAACGCCTCATTTCGTACTAGCATTTCCTTATGCGCAAACTTCTCATCCTCAGCTTTTTCCTGTTGGGGGCAGAGGACATCGAGAACCTGCTCGTCGCCCAGCCGGACACCGGCGAGATGGCCCTCGAGATCGTGGATCAGCTGGTGCGCTCGGCGGCCGTGGACATCGTGGTGGTCGACTCGGTGGCCGCCCTCACCCCCCGCGCCGAGATCGAGGGGGAGATGGGCGATCTGGCCGTGGGCAGCCAGGCGCGGCTGATGAGCCAGGCGATGCGGAAGATCACCGGCAACATCGGCAAGTCGGGCTGCACGGTGATCTTCCTCAACCAGTTGCGCCAGAAGATCGGCGTGACCTACGGCAACCCCGAAACCACCACCGGCGGGAACGCGCTGAAGTTCTATGCCTCGGTGCGGCTCGATATCCGCCGCATCCAGACCCTCAAGCGCGGCACCGAGGAATACGGCATCCGCGCCAAGGTGAAGGTGGCCAAGAACAAGGTGGCGCCCCCCTTCCGGATCGCCGAGTTCGACATCCTCTTCGGCCGGGGCATCAGCACCCTCGGCTGCCTGCTGGATCTGGCCGAGGAGACCGGCATCGTGACCCGCAAGGGATCGTGGTACAGCTACGAGGGCGACAACATCGGCCAGGGCCGCGACAACACGATCGTCTGGCTGGAGCAGAATCCCGACCAGAAGGAGCGGATCGAGCAACTCACCCGTCAGAAGCTCACCGAGGGCTCCGAGGTGACGGCCAATTCCCTGCGCCCCCTGGCGGCGGCCGCCAAGCTCGCGGCCGATGCGGCCGTCGATCCGGCCCGGGCCCTCGTGGACGAGACGGCGGCTGCGGCAGGCGACGGCAGTGCCCCCGGCGAGGCCGATGCGGGTGCGGCGGTGCTGGCAGCCGCGACTGCCGGCCGCAACGGGTCCCGCAGCTCCAGCGGAGCCAGTGGCACCGCATGAGCTACGGCCGCGGATTGGGGGCGGCCGCGGTGTAATCCGCTGGCCACCCCCAGGCAGTCCTCAGGGCTGCCGCCTCGATCGAATCGGCCGCCAGGGGAGCCGCGAGCCGGTGGCTCCGGCGGCCGCTGCGGCTGGTGCCGGGGGCACGGCCGCTGTGGAGCGGGGCCGGCGCGGGCTGCTGCAGGATCTGGGCCACGCGCTGGAGTTCCTGGATCGCTTCGGCCCCCTCGAACTTCACCAGCTCGTGGCCATCGCGGGATTCCACCCAGGTGATACCGAAATCGGATACGAGGAAACGCACCGTGTGGTTGTCACCCAGATCGGCCACGAAGGAGGCGCCATGGCCATCGCGGCCATCTCCGCAGACGTAGCAGGTGGCCACACAGCCCCGCTCCTGGAGGCTGTGGGCGAGGGCCTGCAGGCTCATCACCAGGTCGTGGACCAGGGCCCGGTATTGCTCGGCCAGACGCGGGAACATGACGGACCAACGTGGGGTTTGGTTCGATCCTAAGGTTTTCTTCCGTTTTCCGAGAGGCGCGCCGCGGGCCCAACAGCAAACGCTGATGCGCGGCTTCTTCCGAGAGGCGGCTGAGGTGTGGCGCTCCTTCAGCCGTCCGCCAGGGTCCACCAGCCCAGGGCCGGGCCGATGAAGCGCACCGTGACCCAGAACAGCGCCAGCGCGGCGATGCCGATCCAGGCGCCGCGGGTGGTGATCGCCACGAACTGGTCGGCCTGCCGCTGGCTCAGGGGCAGCCAGGGGGCCACCCGGGGCTCCGCCGGCGCCTTCGTTGGGCTCTTGGGTCCGCGGGGCGCAAGGCCCTGATCCGCACGACGCTTGGCTTCCCCCATCCCTGTGGCAGCAATGGCTGGGCGGCACGCTAGTTGGGCAGCAGACGGCTGAGGCTCACCCAGGGTTCCAGGGCCCGCAGCACCGAACCGCCCCAGCTGCGGCTGCGCAAGCGGCCATCCAGCACCGCCAGTCGGCCCCCCCGCCGCCGCAGGCCCGCCACCGCCCGCTGCAGCCGGTTCAGGGCTTCCGGCAGGAGCAGCTCCCGGAACCAGTCGCGTCCCTGCAGCCGCAGGGCCACCACCCGGGCGGCGGTGAGGGGATCCTCCAGGCTGGCGATCGGCAGGGTGCCCACCAGGATCTGGCCCGGCAACGGCAGGCGCCGCTGTTCCTCCAGCCACCAGCTCCAGCGCGCGCAGACGATGCCGTTGGCCTCCGGTGTGGTGGATTCGTGCACCACCCGGCTGCCGAACTCGGCCGCCATGGCGCTGGTGAGCCCCAGCCGCAGGCCCTCGTCGTCGCAGAGGATCACGCTCAGGTCCCCCTGGCCCAGCACCAGCCGGCGGCACTGCTCCAGCAGGTGCTGCGCGAACACCGGACTGTTGGGCAGGGGTTGGCGGAGGGGGGCGAACAGGGGCAGCGGTTCGGCCAGGGGGGAATCCCCCAGGTCCACCAGCACCTGGGGGGTGAACCCCAGCGGGCCGGCCGGCTCGGGGGCCGCGTTGCCCCGGGATCCGCTGGCCTGGGCGCGGCCTCCGTCGAGTTCGCCGATCAGCAGGGCTCCGCGGCCCTGCAGCAGGCCCGGCAGGGCTTCCAGCGGATCGAGCGGTTCGCGGTGCAGCGTCCACTGCAGCAGGCGTCCGTCCACCTGCGCCCAGCTGGTCCAGTCGCCTCCAGTCCGTTGCCGCCACTGGTCCCAGGGGGCCGGCAGGGGATCGAGCAGGGCCAGCAGCTGCCGCAGCGGCGCTTCGTCCTCCGGCTCCAGGGCCACCAGCGAGCCGCTGCGCCGCGGCGCCTCCAGCACCCGCCGCTGCAGCCGTTGCTGCAGGGCCATCAGGCTCGATTCCGCCGCCGGTTGGGAGCGGATCAGCCGGTTCCAGTCCTCGCTGGTGATCCGCAGCCCCAGGCAGCGTCGCAGTTCCTCCCCGAGGGTCTCCGCCTCCGGGATCACCAGCTGCCGTTCCCCCAGCTGGCCGCTCCGCCAGGCGGTCAGCAGCTGGTGGTGGTCGAGCAGCCAGAGGCAGCGCTCGGGGCAGGGTGCCTCCCCCTCCCAGAGGGGGAGGGCCAGATCCACGGCCCGCAGGCGCGGCAGTTCCACCTGCAGCAGCCGCTGCCGCAGCGGTGGCCGCAGCACCAGGGCCAGGGGTTCCCGGCTGAGGGCCAGGGGCACCAGCAGGCTGATCCACCAGTCGGGGCCGGTGCCGGGGCTGAGGCGGATCAGGGTGTGGTCGCCCCGTCGCAGGCTGCGCGCCACCAGCCGGCTGAGGCTGAGGTGGTGGGGCCAGCGCCCTCCCCCCTCCTGCCGCAGCAGCGCCTTCAGCTGTTCGTGGGCCAGGGCTTCCAGCATCGGCGAATCGTAGGAAGCTGGTCCGGCCAGGCTGCAGCCACGATGACCATCCCCCCGGAGCCCCGCCCGGCCTGGACCCATGGGCCCGTGGGGGTGGTGGGGCTGGGATTGATCGGTGGTTCCCTCGGCCTCGATCTGCAGGCCCGCGGTGCCGAGGTGCGCGCCCTGGTGCACCGTGCCGCCACCGCCGAGCGGGCCCGCGCCCGGGCCCTGGCCACCCGTGTGGCCACCGAGCCCTCGGTGCTGGAGGGCTGCGAGCTGGTGGTGCTCGCCCTGCCCCTGGATCGTCTGCTTGTCCCTTCGCCGGAGCTGGTGGCGGCCCTGCCGGCGGCGGCGGTGCTCACCGATGTGGGCTCGGTGAAGGTGCCGCTGCTGCCGGCCTGGTCCGAGGCGCTGGGGCGGATCGGCCGCCCGGAGCAGGCTCGCCGCTTCGTGCCCAGCCATCCGATGGCGGGCACCGCCGAGGCCGGGGTGGAGGCGGGGGTGGCGAACCTCTTTGTCGGGCGCCCCTGGGTGGTGACCCCCGAGGCCAGCACCGATCCGGCGGCCCTGGCCCTGGTGGCCGACCTGGCGGCAAGCCTGGGGGCCCGCTGGCTGTGCTGCGGGGCCGCCGCCCATGACCAGGCCGTGGCCCTGATCTCCCACCTGCCGGTGCTGGTGAGTGCGGCCCTGCTGCAGGCGGCGGACCGGGGGGGGGGGCGCAACGGCCCGCTCCTGGCGGAGCTCGTGCGGGCCCTGGCTTCCAGCGGCTTCGCCGACACCACCCGGGTGGGGGGCGGCAACCCCGAACTGGGCACCCTGATGGCGCGCTGCAACCGTGAAGCGCTCCTGGAGGCGCTCGGCACCTACCGCCACTGCCTCGAGGTACTGGAGCACGAGGTGCGCGCCGAGGCCTGGGGGCCGCTGCAGGAAGCCCTGGCCGCCTGCCGCGACCTGCGGCCCCAGTTCCTCTGAGCTCCCTGCTCGCCCGGCCGCCTGCTCAGAGACGCAGCTCCTGGCCCCGCTCCGCCAGCAGCTGACGGCAGAGCATCAGCGAAGAGAGGCTCACCCCGGCGGTGCCCTCGCCGGGGTGGATCGAGTCGCCCCCGAGCCACAGCCCCGGCAGCGGCGTGCGGCTGGCCAGGCCGAAGGGCCCGAAGCGGCTGGGGTGCTGTCCCAGGCCCCCCACGTAGCCCCAGGGACGGCCGGTCCAGCCCGCAAAACCCCGCGGCGTGGCCAGCTCCCGGTGGAGCCAGTCGGCGTTCTCCAGCCCCAGCAGCTCCTGGAGCCCCGCCTCGATGGCGGCCTGGGCTTGCGCCTTCTGCTGCTGGTACCGCGCCTCGGGCAGACCGAACCAGGGGCGGGCGGCGGTGAACACGCTGGCGATCACCGTGGCCTCCCCCTGCGGCGCCCGCCCATCCCCCTCCTGGCTTACGGACATAAAGAGAGGACCCGGTGCCGTGCCGTCGCGCTGCAGGTGACTCGGGGTGGCGTCCGGCAGCCGTTCCCGCCGCACTGCCCCGTAGAACACCAGCGCCCCGGAGGGTTCGGCCAGCCGCTCCAGCCGCCGGCCGTAGCCCGCCGGCAACGCCTCCCCCAGCAGCTCTGGCAGCGCCTGCGGCGGCAGGGTGCACACCACCGCCCGGCCTTCCCAGGCGAAGGGCCGGCCCCCGGGCGCCTCCCCCTCCACGCTCCATCCCTCTGCTCGAGGCCGGAGCCGCCGCACCCGGTGGCGCAGCCGCAGGCGGCCGCCGCCCTGGCGAAGGCCCTGCTCCAGGGCACGGCTGAGTTCCTGCATCGATCCCTCCAGGTGCCAGAGCCCCTGGGGCTCCTGCGCCACCGCCAGGGCCGTGGCGCCATAGAGGGCGGCGGTGCGGTCCGCCGGCTCCTGGGAGTAGAGCTTCAGCTGCAGATCCAGAAACCGCCGCAGGCGCCGGTCGCCGCCGCAGCCGCAGAGGCGCAGCAGATCGGCCACGGTGGCGGTGGTGAACACGCCCGACGCCAGGTTGGCGGGCCGCAGGGCGGCGCAGAGCTGGCCCAGGTCCCAGAGGGAGCGCGGCGGCAGCACCGGGTCCCGCTGGGCGAATCCCCAGTTCGCCGCGTGCAGCCAGGCGCACAGAGTCCAGAAGGGCTCGCTGCCCGGAAACTGGCGGCGCCGCTCCTCCCGCCAGCGCTGCGGGTTCCGCCAGATCCGCACCGGCGGCAGGCCGTCGCCGAGATCCACCACGCAGGCCGGATCAAGGGGCGTGGCCGGCGGCGCCGGCACCTGCAGGTGGGCGAAGAGGCGCCCATGGATGCCCCCCGGCTCCAGGCCGGCCACCTGGGTGGCTCCGGCATCGAACACGTAGGGGCCGCGGCGGAAGGTGCCGGCGCAGCCGCCGCTCTGGCTGTGGGCCTCCAGCAGGTCCACAGCCAGTCCGGCACGGGCGAGGAGCGCCGCCGCTGTGAGGCCGGCGATGCCTGCCCCCAGCACCGCCACATCGCCCTGCCGCTCCGTCATGGCGGCATGCTGGCAAGGTCAGCGGCACCGGCGCGAGCCATGCACTCCTCCCAGCTCGCGGCCTGTCTCCGGGAGCGGCTCGGGGAGGAGCCGCAGGCGCTTGAGCCCCTCGGCGGCGGCTGCACTGCCCGGGCCTGGGGCGTTCGCTTCGCCGATGGCCGGCGCCTGTTCGCCAAGACCCTCGCCGCCGCGGCCCTGCCCGCCCTGGAGGCCGAGGCCGACGGCCTCCGGGCCCTGGCGGCCGCCGCTCCGGCCGAGCTGGCGATCCCCCGCCCGCTTCTGGTCACTGCCGCGGAGGATGCGGCGGTGCTGGTGCTGGAGTGGCTGCCCCTGGCTGCGGGCCGCGGCGGGGAGGATCGCTGGCGGCAGCTGGGGATGGCCCTGGCCCAGCTGCACCGCCAGAGCCTGGCGGCGGGGGAGGAGCGCTTCGGCTGGGGGCACGACAACTGGATCGGTGCCGCACCTCAGAGGAACGGTTGGTGCTCCCGCTGGCCTGAATTCTTCCTCGAGCGGCGCCTGCGTCCCCAGCTGGAGTGGGCCGCCCGGGGGGGCGGGCCGCTGCGCGGGGCGGACACCCTGCTGGAGCGGCTGCCCCACTGGCTGGAGGGGCATGTGCCTGAGCCGGCGCTGGTGCATGGCGATCTCTGGAGCGGCAACGCCGCCCTGCTCGCCGATGGCCGCGGCGCCCTCTTCGATCCCGCCGTGTACCGCGGCGATCGGGAGGTGGATCTGGCGATGGCCCGCCTCTTCGGGGGCTTCCCGGCGGCCTTCTTCGCCGGCTACGAAGCTGCCTGGCCCCTTGCGGCGGGCCACCGCGAGCGGGTGGACCTCTACAACCTCTACCACCTGCTCAACCACGCCAACCTCTTCGGCGGCTCCTACCGATCCCAGGCCCAGGCCTGCCTGGAGGGTTTGCTGCGCCGCGGCAGCTAGGGCGGAACCGGCTGATCGGTGCCGCCTGGCTTCAGGGAGCTGGGCGCGCCGCAGCGACGGCGCTGCCCTGCTGCACGGCCTGCCCCTTCTCGAGCTGGAAGGCCACGGCGGCCCGTGGCTCAAACAGCATCACCACATCGGAGCCGCCGAAGGCGAAATAGCCCAGCTCCTCCCCCTTGGCCAGCCGGGCGCCCTCCTGGGCCGTGAAGTTCACCGACGACACCACCCCCATCCCCACCGGGATCACCGCCACCAGCCCCAGGGGCGACTCCAGCACCACGATCCCCCGCTCCTGCTGGAACACGAAGCCGAGGTCGTCGTTGATCACCCCGAGGCTGCCGTCCGCCTGGAGCACCACATCGAGGTGCAGCGCCCCCATCACGGTGCGGAGCTCCCGCACCACCCCGGCCACCGGCGTGTGGAAGCGGTGGTAGTTGAAGGGGCTGAGGTAGCTGTGCGTGAACACCCCTCCGCGGAAGCGGTCCCGGTAGGGGCTGCCCTGCAGCAGATCGCTCACGTTCCACTCCAGCCCCTTGAGGGTGATGCGGGAGTTGTCCTGGATCGGCCAGGCTCCCAGGAAGGTGCTGTCCGCCGGGGCCACCACCACGCGAGGGTCGAGCGGCCCTGCGATCGGATGCTTGCCGGGGCGGACCGTGCGGGCGAAGAACTGGTTGAAGGTGAGCCAGCCGCTGGGGTTCTCGGCGTAGTCGTTCACCCGGTAGAGGGGATTGGCGCGGAAGCTGCCGAGCAGCTGCGCCGATTCCACCGTGTTGAAGAAGTTCCCCAGGGTGTGGACGTAGTCGCGCACCCAGGACTGGAAGAGGGGATCGCGCCGCAGCTTCTGCTCGGGGGAGCTGGCGATCACGAAGTAGAAATCGAGATTGTTCGGCAGCAGATCGCGGTTGTTGGGCACCTCCGTGATCATCCGGTCCAGGAAGGCCAGGTAGGCGGGCAGCAGGGGCTCGGCAAAGCGCTGCGTGCGCCGCAGCGATTCCTCCAGCACCGAGCGGAGCGGCGGATGGGCCTGCAGCAGCGCCACCAGGCGCTGCACCACCGGCTGGTGCCGCTGGGGCCCGCGGGGCGCCGGCCGCAGGGGAGCGGTAGCCGGGAGGGTGGACGGTGCCGCCGGGCTGGCTCCTGCCGGCAGCAGCCCGGCGATACCCAGCAGCAGCACCGCCGCCAGGCCCCCCCAGGCTGCGGCGCCGCTGGCTGGCCTGCGCGGGGTTCCAGGCCGCACCCGTGCGGGTTGTCCCATGGCCGGAGCGGGTCACTGGGCCGACCGTAGCCATCGCCCTCCCACGGGACCATCGCACCGCCAGGGCCGCTGCTGATAGGACGGGCACCCAGCGGGACGCCGCGCCATGACGATCTTCTGCCTGGGCCACAACCATCCCTCCCTCCGTCCCTCCCCAGCGGCTGGCGCCGATCCCGCGGAGGACGATGCGCTGTTGGTGGCCAGCAAGGCCGATGGTGCCCTGAGCGGCCCCTGGGACCCGATCCCGCTGCTGCCTGTGCACCGCCAGGTCGACTGGGAGGCCGAGCTGGTGCTGCGGATCGGCAGCCCGGCCTTCCAGCTGCCGGACCCGGCGCAGGCCCAGGCCGTGATCTCCCACTGGGGCGTAGGGAACGACATCACCGATCGCTGGTGGCAGAGCCTGGGCGGCGGCCAGTGGATGAAGGGCAAGTCGTTTCCGGGCTTCGCGCCCCATGCCCTGGCGGAAACCCCTCCCGATTTCGATCTGGAGCGGCGGGTGCGCTGCTGGCTCAACGGCGAGCTGGTGCAGGACGCCTGGCTGCATGACTACGTCCATCCGCCGGCGGCGGCGGTGCAGCAGCTGAGCGGCTTCACCCGCCTTCTGCCCGGCGATCTCGTGTTCTGCGGCAGTTTCCCCGGCATGGGCTTCCAGCGGCAGCCCCCCCGCTTCCTGGCCGACGGCGATCTGCTGGAAACGGAGATCGAAGGACTCGGCCGGCTGGAGAACCCCGTGCGGGCCCTCAGGTCGGGATCCTGAAGCGCCGGCGCAGTTCTTCCAAAGGGGTGGCCCACTGCTCCTCCCAGGGCTCCGCGAGGAAGGGGGGCGCCGCCATCCCCAGGGTGAAACCCCGCACGATCTGCTCGATCACCCGCTCGCGATCGGCGGCGGGATGGGGGATGGAGCGGATCAGCTTGGCGGCCATCAGCAGGCAGGTGGAGGGGTTGCCCGACTGGGTGAAGGTGAAGGCGTTCATGCCGGATTCCCCGGCTTCACTGGCATCGAATCCCAGCAGCACATGCCAGATGTCGTGGGTGTCGCGCAGGCGGTTGATCACATAGGCCATGGCGTCGTCCACTCCCTCGCGGTGGAAGAAGTGGGGATTGAAGTGGTGGCTGTCGATGAAGTCGGCGTAGGTGCGCCCCAGGGTGCCCAGCGGCAGGGCCTCCAGGTCCGCCAGCGTCACCGGGGGGGGCTGGTAGCGGCGTTCCACCAGCGCGGCGGTGGCCGGGTCCGAGAGGATGCGCTCCAGCATCTGCTCGTGGGTGCCCAGTTCCGAGAAGAAGCGGCTGATGGCGGCGTTGTCGTCAGCGTTGCCGGGGCAGCGGAGATAGTTGATGAAGCCGCGCAGATCGCCCGCGGGCGGCTCGGTTTCGGGGAGCATGGCGGCGCGGAAGGGGGCAGGGCCTCTCCCTAGCCGGCCCATCAATGCCTGTCAATTCCACCCCGCCGCTGGCGGAGCGGCGCAGCATGGGGGCTCCGCAGCAGAGCGCCGGCATGGCCCGCAGCAGCAATCAACCGGCTCTGCTGGCGGCGGCTGTCACGGTCTGCGTGAACGCCAATGCGATTCTTCCCCTGGTTGGGAAGGTGGAGATGCTGCAGGTGATGCAGCGCCTGTTTCTCTACGACGAATTCCTCAACGTCACCGTTCTGGCCTCCACCCTGAGCCTGATCCTCGCGCCGCTGCTGCTGCAGGGGCGCTCGATCCGGGTGCTGCTGCGCTTCGGCTTCCTGGCCCTGGCGGCGCTGAACACGATCCTGGCCTGGACGGAGTTCGGCTGGCACGTTCTCTGGATCCGCGGCCTGATCGGGGTGATCTATGGCGCCATCATTCCCCTGGGGCAGTTCAACCTCGGCCAGATCCCCGTGTCGGAGGAGGAGCGGGTGCGGCTGTTCAGCCTCAACATCGTGCTGATCCGCCTGATGCTCGTGGCCCTGCCCTTCGTGGGCATCGGCCTGATGCTGCTCTTCCGTGGTGCCGCCGTGCTCTTCGCCGCCCTGGCCGTGATCTCGGCCGCGGCGGCCCTGCTGATTCCGCCGGGCCTACCGGCCACCGCCCGGGTGCAGGCCACTCCCCTGGCCGAACTCCCCCTGCCGCGGCCGCGGCGGTCTCTGGCCTGGGTGGACGCGGTGCTGATCGTGATGCCCCAGGCCTTCTATGCCGTGCTGCTGGTGTGGCTCTCGCGGGCCGCGGGGAGCGAGAACCGCTACCTGCTGCTCAGCCTGGTGTTCACGATCCCCTATGCCGCGGTGGGGATCTTTTCCCTGGGGCTGGCGCGGCGGCTGGCGGCGCCCCTCTCGGGCCTGCTGGGCCTGTGGCTGCCGGTGCTGCTCTGCTGCGTGCTGCTGGGCGGCGTCACCACCGTGGAGGGGCCGGCCACGCTGCTGGCGGTGGCCCTGGTGGGGTGGATCGGTCTGCCGATCACCTTCGCGCCGGGCCAGTTGATCAGCCTCTGGCCCACGGCCGGCGGCCGGCAGGTGGCCAACCTGGGGGTAATTCTGCTGATGACCCTGCCCCTCTCGCTGGGGCCGAGCCTCAGTGGTGTGGTGCTGGGCCTGGGGGAACCCTCCCCCACTAAGGCCCTGGTGCTCTGCCTGCTCAGCCTGCCGATGCTGCTCTGGCTGCAGAGGGCCTGGCAGGGCAGGGTGGTGCCCACCCTGCGGAATCCGGCCGGCCTGGGCTGAGGCCCTGGGCGCTCAGCCCAGGTACTCCTGGCGGAGCTTCTGGACGTTGGCGAGCACGGCGCTGCGCTTCTCGCTGGTGGTGAGGTTCTTCCAGCTCCACTGGCCCACCACCACCAGGCCGAGCAGCTCCAGCAGACCCGGCACCACCGGCAGCAGGTTGATGGTGTCGAGCACGCCCTTGATCAGGATCTGGGCCACGATCACGGCCAGCACCACGCCGGTGCCCTTGGCGACCCGGCCCATCAGCACCCAGTCCACCTGGTCGAGGGTGGTGTTGATCTTGCCGATCACGTCGCTATAGCGCTCCGCGAAGTTGGCGGCGGCATCGCCGATGCCCGCGCCGCCGAAGGCGCCTTCGGAACCGTTGCTGCCGGCTTCGCTGCCGGTTTCCTTCAGGGCGGGCTCTTGCAAGGTGGTGGTCTCGCTCATGAAGGGAGCCGCACAATTTGAAACGAACGAGGCCCAAGGTATCGGTGTGAGCCTCATTTGGCCAGAGCGGATCACCTTCCGTCGGCAGGGGCTGACCTGCCTCACCCGGCTGCTCAGCGCCGCCCGGCCCCGGGAGGGGTGCGCCCTGCTGCTGGGCCGCGGCGGTGGCCCCACCTGGGAGGTGGAGCGGATCTGGCCCTGCTGCAACGTCTGGGAGCCGGCGGCGGAGCGGCGGCGGCGGTTCGCGATCGATCCGCGCGAGCAGCTTCTGGCGCAGAAGTGGGGGCGTTCCCGTCAGCTGCAGGTGCTCGGTTCGGCCCACAGCCACCCCGCAACGGCGCCCCAGCCCTCCCCCACCGACTGCCTGCTGGCCTTTCCTCCGGCCCTGCTGGTGATCGCCGGAGTCCCTGCGGGGGCCTCCGGGTTGCCGGGCGGCTGGGAGCTGCGCTGCTGGTGGCTGGGGGAGGAGAACACCACCCCGCAGCCGCTGGCGTGGACAATGGTGGATTGACCGGTCGCGCTTCTCCGATGCTTCCTCCCGACACCAGCGGGGTGCAGCTGAGCCCCGACGAGGTGGCCCGCTTCGCCCGTCACCTGATCCTTCCGGAGGTGGGCATGGAGGGGCAGAAGCGCCTCAAGGCCGCCTCGGTGCTCTGCGTGGGCACCGGCGGCCTGGGCTCGCCGCTGCTCCTCTATCTGGCCGCCGCCGGGGTGGGCCGGATCGGCATCGTCGATTTCGACGTGGTGGATCACTCCAACCTCCAGCGCCAGGTGATCCACGGCACCAGCTGGGTGGGCAAGCCCAAGATCGAATCGGCCAAGGCGCGGATCCTGGAGATCAACCCCCACTGCCAGGTGGATCTCTACGAGACGGCGCTCACCAGTGAGAACGCCCTGGCGATCATCGAGCCCTACGACCTGGTCTGCGACGGCACCGACAATTTCCCCACCCGCTACCTGGTGAACGACGCCTGCGTGTTGCTGGGCAAGCCCAACGTGTACGGCTCGATCTTCCGCTTCGAGGGCCAGGCCACGGTGTTCAACCTCGACGCCGAGAGCCCCAACTACCGCGACCTGTTCCCCGAGCCGCCGCCGCCGGGCATGGTGCCCTCCTGCGCTGAGGGCGGTGTGGTAGGTGTGCTGCCCGGGATCATCGGCGTGATCCAGGCCACCGAGGCCGTGAAGATCATCACTGGCATCGGCACCACCCTCAGCGGCCGCCTGCTGCTGTTCGATGCCCTGGGCATGAAGTTCCGTGAGCTGAAGCTGCGGCCCAGCCCGGAGCGGCCGGTGATCGATTCTCTGATCGACTACCAGGAGTTCTGCGGCGTGGGCGGCACCGCTCCCGGTCAGGAGGAGGCCGGCTCAGTGCCGAGCATCACCGTGGCCGAGCTCAAGACCGTG
>JBJTWS010000009.1:0-4489 GCA_046081905.1 Synechococcus sp.
CACTGCTCTTTGCGGCCAGCTTCTCGCAACACACACATCCCGAAGGTTGCTCCCCACTCATCGAGCAGGTCGTGCTGGAAAGCCGACGCAGTGAAAGCGTCAGTTCCTAAACGTTTCAGTTGTCCAGGTGCTCCGATGGCCCTTCGCCTTCTCAGGCTCCCTCGCGGGTTGGGCTCTCGGCATCGTGGCCTCGCGACCACCTCTTGAACTTACAGCACCGGCGGACCGGCCTTTTCAGTTCGTTCTGCAGCCTCTCAGCCGCAGACTCCCGCCAGCCTCTCGG
The DNA here is from genome assembly GCA_046081905.1 of Synechococcus sp. Classification (GTDB taxonomy): domain Bacteria; phylum Cyanobacteriota; class Cyanobacteriia; order PCC-6307; family Cyanobiaceae; genus CBW1002. Next base: position 284 of record JBJTWS010000009.1, read on the forward strand.
CTCTCGGGCTCGCGGCCTCTCAGCCGCTCTCAGAACCTACAGCACCGATCGCTCGGGCTTTTCGGTTCCGCCGCACGCTCCGAACTCCCAACGCCTTGCGGCAGGGCTTCTCGTGCGCAGCACATGAACATAGCACCACCTCCCCGCCCCTTGTCAACCTCCTTCCACAAGGGCGGCAGCCCATGGCTGGAACCTGGCAAGCGTTTGCGGATCGCGGGCCGCCAGCACCGGGAAGTCGGCTTGGGCCAGGTCTTCCCCGGGCTGCAGACAGGCGGGATCGCGCTTCAACCAACGGATGGAGCACTGCAATTCATCCAGCACCAGCCAGGCGGCCGCGAGGTCCCAGATCTTCGGTGTGGCCTCCAGGGCGGAAACGGTCTGTCCCATGGCCACGCTCACCAGATTGAGGCTGGCGACCCCGAGCAGACGGATCTTGCCGGGGAAACGCTGCTGCGGCAGTTTCTGCAGCACCCCGATCGAGCGGCTGCAGAGCGAGGCGCAACCTGCCACCTGATTGCGGGCTGAGGGAGGGGCAAGGCGCTTGTCCTTTCGCCAGGCTCCCCCACCGCGGATCGCCACGATGCGCTGGCGGAGCGGTGGCACATCCAGCACCGCCAGCACCGGCACGCCCGCTTCGAAACGAGCCAATGAAATGGCCCAGTAGGGGATGCCGGCCGCGAAGTTCGTAGTGCCATCGAGGGGATCCACCACCCAGTAGGCGTCGGTATCGGGAACCCGCTGGCTCCCCTCCTCACTGAGCACACCCTCACCGGGGTAGAGGCGGGCCAGTCCTTCCACCAGCACCGCATCACTCCAGCGGTCGCAGGCGGTGATCAGGCTGCCATCGGGCTTGGCTTCGGAATCCAGCTGGCCGAAATCCTGGCGCTGGCGTTCCGCCACCTGATCGAGCAGCTCGCCGAGGGCTTCGAGCCCCTGGGGCATGGCAAGGGTGGCAGGGGTCATCCGAGCTCCGTGGCAAGAACGCGTTCGAGGCTGCGGCCGGTGTCCTCACGGAACTGGCGCAGATTGAGCTGGCGCAGCAACAGCAGCGCCAAGGCGGCGATGGCGGCCTCCACCAGGAACACCGCCGCAAAATGCAGATAGGGCAATCCTGCCGGCGACAAGCGTTGCGCCAGATCCAGCAGGCCGCCGCCCAGCAGTTTGCCCAGAGCGCGCGACAGCGCCTGGGCCAGGCCCCAGACACCCACGAAGGTGCCGGCCGCCTCAGGCAGGGTGAGATCGAGCATCAACACCAGGGTGCTGTTGGTGCCGATGCCCGAAGCCAGGCCAAACAAGAACAGCACCAGGCGCAGCAGATCCGTGCGGGCAGGAATGCCAGCGAGCACCAGCAGCAGCAGGGACACCAGGATCAGCTGACAGCCGAGGCGGGCACAGGCGAACTTGCCCATGCGAGGGACCAACCAGAACCCGGCCAGGAGCAGGCCCAGCAGAGTGCCCACACCCCAGACCCCGCTCAGTGACGCGGTGGCAGCGATGGGCATGGCGAACACATCGGCGCCGTAGCTCTCCAGAATCGGATCCTGCAGGAACAGCGCCAGGGTGAAGGCCAGCAGGAAGGCAAAGAACACGAACACCTGACGGCTCGAGGTGATCAATCCCCAGGCATCCCGCAGGCTGATGGCATCCTCGCGCTCGGACGCCCGGCTGATGCCACTGGCGGCGGCAAGAGTGGTCGGTTCCTGGCCCCAGGTGGCGACCAGCGTGAGGCCAAGCACCACCAACGCCACCCTGGCCATGAACGCCAACAGCGCGGGCTGTAACACAGCGGGGTCGCTGACTCCATCCAGGCCCTTGAGGCTCACGGCCGTGGCGATGGCACCGGCCACGATGCCGACGCTTAGCAGACACCAGATCAGGCCCACGGCCCTTGGACGCTCCTCCTCCTCGGTGAGATCGATCACGAGGGCCAGATAAGGGGTCGTAGCCAGGGAGATGGCGAGGCCGTAGGCCGCGAACAAGCCACACAGGGCTGCGATCCCCAGGCCGATCGTCCAGGCGGTGCCGCCGTTGAACGCAGCGTGCAGCCGAAAGATCAACGGGATCGACAGCACCGCCAGACCGGTGAACAGCAGCGTTCCCAGCCAGATGTAGGGGGTGCGATGCCGGCCGGCGAAGGCATGGGAATCGGACAGCTGGCCGAACAGGATGCGTGAGGGCGCCATGAACTGCTCGAACGCCAGGGCACCGCCCACGAGCAGACCGGGGAAGCCCAGCTCCGTGAGCATCACCCGATTGAGCAGACCAGCGAAGATGACCGCCAGACACCCCAGACAGCCCTGGAACAGGCCGAGGCGCAACAGGCGGGGCAGAGGAAGAGTCAGCTGGGGAGCTTCAGCTGATCAGGGACGTTAGGACGCATTGCTCTCAAGCACCGCTGAGGCCTGGCAGGCGGGCTGCAGCGGTTCCGGCGGAACGGGCACATCCACATCCGCCTTGGGCTTGCCCGCGGGCAGGTTCACCGCCGGGCAGAGGGCCACTTGATCGAGACCGGTGCGGCGGCGCAGCTCGGCCAGGTTGGTGTTGTATTCAGCCAGTGCCTGGGCGTAGCGCACCTCCGCCTGGGTGAGGTCCCGCTGGCTGTCCACCACCTCCCGCTGGGTGCTGACCCCGGCCTGGAAGCGCAGACGGGAGAGACGCAGGGCCTCGCGCGATGAGATCACTTCACGCGAGGTGGTCTGGATGTTGCGGTTGGCGCGACCCAGGTTGTAGAAGCTCTGCTCGACTTCGAAGCGCACGTCGTCACGGGTCTTGGCGAAGCGGAAGGTGTCTTCTTGAGCCCGTTGCTTGGCTTGGCGGTACTGCGCCCGGGCGACACCACCGTCAAAGATGTTCCAACGCATGTTTAGGCCGAAGCTCTCCTCGCTGGCCCAACCACTGCTTCCGGGCAGATCCACAATGATCTGCTCGTTGCCGTCGTAGCGGAAACCGCTCCAAGTGGCAAAAACACTCAGAAAGGGCTGTACCGATCCCAAGGCGCTGTTGGCCTGGCTGTTGGACACCGAGATAGCAAGAATGGCGTTGTCCAGCTCCTCACGGAAGGCGAAGGCCGCAACAATGCTCTCCTGTAGGGAGGGAGTCCAAATCCCAATGGGCCGGAGTGGTTCCTTAGCGGTGGGGGTGATGTTCTGGGGCAGATCCAGGAGGCGAGCCAAGTCCCGACGGGACACCGACTGGTCGTTCAGCGCATCCGTGAGCAACTGCTGATCACGTGCAAGCTGTGTTTCGGCCTGTAGCACCTCAAGCTTGGTAGCAACCCCAGCTTGGAAGCGGGCTTTCGCATCGCGCAGGCTCACCAGCGAGGCCCGGACGGACTCCTGGCCGATACGCACTCGGTCATCGCTGAGCTGAAGTTGGAAGTACGCCTGAGCCGCCTGGAGGCGAAGCTCGCGAAGGGCAATCAGGTATTGGTTCTTGGTCTGTTCGAACTGGTCACGCGCTCCACTCACCTGAGGCACACGCTGCGGGTTAATGATATCCCACTGTGCAGTGAGATTGGCAGTCATATCCCACCGACTTGTGTAACTGTACTGCTTGGCACTTGGCTGTCCATCAGGAGTGGAACTCCCCTGAGTGACCCGCTGATTTCCACCGGTGTAGGCAGGAAAGTTGTTGAGCTGAAGATTAAGCGAGGGATACCAGGCCGCCAGCTGGGCGCGGAGGTTGGACTGTGCCTGGTCAACCTGACTGGCGATAGCTTTTAGGTTGGGATTGTTGACTTCGGCGAGGTTCTCGACTTCCTTGAGAGAGAGCGGACGCAATGCCTGGATCCGCACCTGATCAACTTTTGTTGGAAGCGCCAGAGTTGCCGGAGCAGCCAGCCGCTGCTGGGCTGGATCGAGCCGGGTCGCGGCTGGTGGCATCACCGTGGGATTGGATTTCGGCCGAGGGCCGACAATCTGAGGAGCCAGAGGCAATGGGACAGGCGGAGGATCAATGAGCTGCACGGAATCTGCGAGAGACTTCGGCTGTGCAGGCTCTGGTCCCAAGGCCGGCTCTTTCGCGGGGAGCGTCGCGGCGAGACCGGAGCCAGCCAAGGGGATCAGAGCAACACCCAATGCAGCGAAACAAGCCCTGACAATGCGTGCCACTGAATCCTCTGCCCAAGCAATAACTCGGGCCGAGCTTAGAGAGCGGCGTCAAGCCTGCCGAGGCAGGCGGCCACGATGTCATCTGCCCCATGCACCA
>JBJTWS010000010.1:0-7529 GCA_046081905.1 Synechococcus sp.
GGTGGCGCTCAGCAGCGTCGGGATCATCAGCACACCGAACCAGCCCACATAGAGGCGGTTGTCGGTGGAGGTGACCCACTCGCAGAACTGATTCCACGCAGAAGCGCCTTGGCGCTGCTGGAGAGTGGTGGTCATGAGAACAGGGATGGGGTTCCGGATCCCGGAGGAACCGGAGGATGGAAGGCGGAGGCCGCCGGGGCGGTTTCCCGCCTCCCCAATACCGTAACGGAATGTTGCTCCTCTGTAAAGCGGGTTTCATGAAGGAGGTTCATGAAGGGGCTTCATGAAGGTCGGTTCATCAAGGGGGGTGCGTGAGCCAGGCGGCTGGCCCTGCCCCGGTGCGGGCCTCCCCACCGGGAGGGCACCCGGCTCCCGGGCAGGAACCCGCGCCCTAGCGTTGGGACAACTGCATCAGGAGCTACCGGATGGTGCTGATCTGCTGGGACCATGGGGGCCGCCGCTGCGAGGAGCGGGTGCCCATGCAGGAAGCGCGGCGCAGGCGGCAGCAGCTCGAGCGCCTCGGCGCCGTTGTGTATTGGAGCGAACGGCTGACCAATCCCCAGACCTGCTGCTAAGAGTGCGGATCTCGGGCCATCACCAGGTCATGACCATCCCGCCGCGCCGTTCCCATCCGGTTTCCCTCGGCAGCGGGCTGCTGCTGCTGGGCACGGCCCTGCTGCTCGGAGCCTGTCAGCCGAAGCTGGGCCAGCCGATCCCGGTGGATCCCCAGAAGCAGCGGATCGACCAGCTCGAGCTCAAGCTCCAGCAACTGGAGCAGAAGATCAACGCCGCCACCCCCCGCGACCCCGCCGATCGGCAGGGCAAGCCCCCTGCCGGGCCGGTGAAATCCCTCACCCTGCGGCGGGGCAGCGACGACGATCGCCTGCGGATCTACTGGGCCGACGGTAGCAGCAGCGATCTCCCCTGCACCGAGGAGCAGGGAACCCTGGTCTGCGGCTGATCCCCCCGCCAACTTGACAAGAGCCGGCCGGATCGCTGAGGTAGGTCCCGCCACCTGAGCCTGATCTCCCATGCCTGCCTCCCTGCCGCAGCGGGCTCTTTTGGGGGCGTTTGGGGCCTGCCTGGCGGTGGGCCTGCCCCTGGAGGCCCTGGCGGGCGCATCGCCCCGCAGCGGATCCGGCCCCATTGCCCCACCTGCGCCGCTCCTGCTGGCCCAGGGCCTGTTCGGCCTCGATTCGGAGTCGATCTACAGCGGCATCCGCGCCGTGAACCTGGCCCGCAACGTGGCCGTGAAGCTCAATGGCGGCCTGGGGGTCTACCGCCCGCAGGACTGCATGTTCCGCAGCTCCTCCGATGGCAACGGCTGCCTGGTCTCCCGCGGCCCCGAAGGCTTCCTCTTCCGCTTCCTCGGGGGAGCGCCGGGCTGGCAGCAGCTCGTCCTGCCGCCCACGGTGGAAACCGAGATCCTGATCTCCCCCAGCGGCCGCGACGTGGTGAACCTCGTGTACAACGGCGCCCCGCGCTCCCCCCAGAGCGCCCCGGCCCAGCCCTGAGGGCCCCGCGGCCTCAGCCGCCGCTTCGCTCCAGGCCGAAGGCCAGATCCGCCAGGGCCTCGCCCCAGGAGGGCTCGCGCCCCCACGGTTCCCGGGTGGTGAAGCTGAGGGCGATGCCCTTCTCGCCGTAGGCCGCCTCGTTGAGGAACACCGGCCACACCGTTTCCCCCTCCAGCTCCTGCGGCGGTTCGTAGGCCCAGCGGCGGCCATCGGCGGCCTCGAAGAGCGGATCCCCGGCACGCAGCGGCTGCCAGTCGCGCCGCTCCCGGCGGGGATCGAAACAGGCCTCCGGGATCCCCTCGCCATCCCGGGGCAGATCAAGGCTGCCGCGGTGGCGGTGCACCACAAGCTGCTGGGGCAGGCGCAGGGTGCCGGCCGCGGCCTCCGCCAGGGCCGCCAGGGCCGCCTCCAGCGCCAGCCGGGTCTGCCGCACGATCGCCGGGGCCAGCACCCCCTGGGGCACGGGCCCCACCTCGATCACCAGGCCGCAGGGCCAGCGCTCCACCAGGAAGCCCTGCTGGATATCTATCGGCCTCATGCAGATACACCGGCAATCCCAGCCGACCCTGCAGCGCCGCCGCCAGGGCCAGATCGGCGGGCCGGCGGCCGTACACCACCAGGGAATTGCCCATCGCCGCGGTGGTGCTGTGCAGGTCGAACACCACCCGGGCCGGCCGCTGGCCCGTGGGGCCGTGCTGCTCCAGCAGGGCCCGCGCCCGGCACACCTCCCGCTCCTGCCGGGCGGGGTCGTTCAGCAGCGCCGGCACGAAGCTGCGGTTGAGGTCGCGGTCGAGGTAGCGCACCCCGGCGGCCAGGGCGGCCGGGTTGCCCTCCGCCAGCTCCACCGCCAGCCCCGCGGCATCCAGCAGGGCGGGGTTGCGCCGCCAGGCCGCCAGCAGCCAGGGGGCATTGCGCTCATTGCCATGGGTGCCGGCCACCACCAGCACCCGCCCCCGCTGCGCTCCGGCCATCGCTGCCTCTGCCGATCGATCTCCGCCAGCCTGCCGCAGCAGCCCGGAGGGAACCCAGAGTGGCCATGTGCCGCCCCCTTGCCCATGCGCCCCCCGGCTCCGGTGATCCAGGCGGTGCGGCAGGCGTGGCACTGGCAGTGGCTGCAGCTGATGGGGGGCCTGGGCCCCGCCGACGCCGAAGGCCGCTACCGCCGCCCCGCCCCGGCCTTCGGGGATCGGCCGCCCCTGCCCGCCGACGCCGCGGCCGAGGGGAGCCACCTGCTGATCGTGGGCCGCAGCTGCCCCTGGGCGCACCGCGCCTGGCTGGTGTGGAGCCTGCGGCAGCTGCAGGCGAGCATCACCCTGCTGGTGGTGGAACCGGACCCCAAGGCCGGGCGCTGGCGGTTCCCGGAGCCCTTCGAAGGCTGCGCCGCCCTGGCGGATATCTATCGCCGCAGCGGCGCCCCCGCCGGCAGCCCCGCCACCGTGCCCTGCCTCTACAGCCGCTCCGCGGGGACGCTGCTGGTGAACGAGAGCGCCGTGCTGATCGATCTGCTGAACCGCTGGCCCTCCCCCGGGGACCTGGATCTGGCCCCGCCGGAGCAGGCCACGGCGATCGGCTCCTGGCGCGAGCGGCTCCAGGGCGCTGTGAACGACGGGGTGTACCGCTGCGGCTTCGCCCGCACCCAGGCGGCCTACGACGAGGCGGAGCAGGCCTTCTGGAACACCCTCACGGCGGTGGAGCAGGCCCTGGCGGCCCAGCCGGCGGACGGCCCCTGGCTCTGCGGCGGCCCCGATCTCACCCTGGCGGACGTGGTGCTCTTCCCCACCCTGATCCGGCTGGAGCTGGTCTACGCGCCCCTGTTCGGCTGCGGCCGCCGGCCCCTCTGGAGCCTGCCGGCCCTGTGGCGCTGGCGGCAGCGGTTCTGGGCCCTGCCGGGGGTGGCCGCCACCTGCTGGCCCGCGCAGTGGCGGGCCGACTACTTCGGCAGCCTCTTTCCCCTCCACCCCTCGGGCATCGTTCCGGCGGGCCCGGAGCTGGCCACACTGGTGACGGGAGGCCCCACCGCCGCACTCCCCCGGAACTCCGCCCCGCCGCGAACCGATGTCCAGCCCTGACCCCGTCTTCGAGGGCGTGTACGGCCCCTTCACGATCACCGAGGCCGACCGGCGCGAGGTGCTGGGCTACCGCCTCGCCCTCACCGCCGTGGCCCTCGCCCAGCTGGCCCTGCTGCTGCAGTGGCGCCAGGGGACCGGCCTGCCGGAGTGGCCCTGGCTTGTGCTGATGGCCGCCGGGCTGGGGCTGGCCCTGCGCTGGATCCACATCTACCTGCGCCCGCTGCACCGGGCCCTGCAGCTGTTCTGGCTGCTGGGCTGCCTGGGGGGCATCGCCCTTCTCGCCCAGGCGGGGGAGGCGGGGCTGCTGGGGACCCTGGCGGCCCAGCCCCTCTGGATCCTGGCGATCGGGCCCTTCTTCGCCGCCCTGGCGGGGGTGGGCTTCAAGGAGTTCTTCTGCTTCCGCCGGCCCGAAGCCATCGGCGTGACCCTGCTGCTGCCCCTGGCCCTGCTGGGGCTGCTCACGGGGCTGCTGGAGCCGGCGCCCACCCTCTGGCTGCTGGCGGCCGAGGGCGTGCTGCTGCTGCTGCTCTGCCTGCGCAAGTTCCCGATGCCCGCCGCGGCGGACGTGGGCGACAAGAGCGTGTTCGAGGAACTGGAGCGGCAGCGGCAGGGGGCCGCGGCGGCCGTCTTGCGAGGCTGAGGCGGCCCGCCGATCCCTGCGCCCCCAGCCCATGAGCCTGATCAGCCTGGTGGACGCCGGCAAAGACTTCGGCATTCGCACCCTGTTCGCCGGCCTGACCCTGCACGTGGGCGAGCGCGAGCGCCTCGGCCTGATCGGCCCCAACGGCGCCGGCAAGTCGACCCTGCTGCGGGTGCTGGCGGGCCGCGAGCCCCTCGGCAGCGGCGAGCGGCGCTGCTCCCCCCGCACCCAGGTGGTGCTGGTGGACCAGGAGCCCGGCTTTGATCCCGCCCTCACCGTGCTCGAACAGGTGTGGGCCGACTGCGGCGAGAAGGCGGAGCTGCTGCGGCGCCACGACCAGCTCAGCCATGCGGTGGCGGCCGACCCCGCCAACACCGCCCTGCTGGCGGAACTCAGCGACCTGCACAGCCAGCTCGACCGCAGCAACGGCTGGCAGCTGGAGCAGCAGTGCCGCGAGGTGCTGCAGCGCCTTGGCCTGGGCGATGGCCAGAAGCGGCTGGGCGACCTCTCGGGCGGTTTCCGGCGGCGGGTGGCCCTGGCGGCCGCCCTGGTGGCCGAACCCGATGTGCTGCTGCTGGATGAACCCACCAACCACCTCGATGCCGACGCGGTGCAGTGGCTGCAGAGCTACCTGGAGCGCTTCCCCGGGGCCCTGGTGCTGGTGACCCACGACCGCTACGTGCTCGATCGGGTGACCCGGCGGATCGTGGCGGTGGAGGCCGGCGAGGCCCGCTCCTACGAGGGCAACTACGCCACCTACCTGAAGCACCGGGCTGACGAGGAGGCCTCCGAGGCCGCCACCGCCGCCAAGCTGCGGGGCACCCTGCGGCGGGAACTGGCCTGGCTGCGACAGGGCCCCAAGGCCCGCAGCACCAAGCAGAAGGCGCGGATCCAGCGGATCGAGGCCCTGCGGGAGCAGCCCCAGCGGCAGGTGCGGGGGCAGGTTAGCCTGGCCACCGCCAGCCGCCGCCTCGGCAAGCGGTCGATCACCGCCGAGAACCTCAGCGTCAGCACCCCCGCCGGCGAGGGGGCCCGCACTCTGCTGCGCAACTTCAGCTACGACTTCAGCCCCGAGGACCGGGTGGGGATCATCGGGCCCAACGGCTCCGGCAAGTCCAGCCTGCTGGAGGTGATCGCCGGCCGGCGACCGCCCAGCGGCGGCAGCCTTGAGCTGGGCAGCACCGTGAAGCTGGCCTACTTCGATCAGCACAGCGAGGTGCTGCTGGAGGGAAGCGGCGGCAGCGGCCTCGAGCGCAAGGTGATCGATGTGGTGAAGGACGCCGCCAGCCGGGTGGAGGTGGACGGCGTGGAACTGAGCGCCTCCCAGCTGCTGGAGCGCTTTCTGTTTCCCCCGGCCCAGCAGCACCAGCCGGTGCGCAAGCTTTCGGGGGGAGAGCGGCGGCGGCTGCACCTCTGCCGGCTGCTGATCGAGGCGCCGAACGTGCTGCTGCTGGATGAGCCCACCAACGACCTCGACGTGCACACCCTCAGCGTGCTCGAAGACTTCCTCGAGGACTTCCGCGGCTGCGTGGTGGTGGTGTCCCACGACCGGTACTTCCTCGACCGCAGCGTCGACCGGCTGTTCAGCTTCGAGGACGGCGAGCTGAAGCGCTTCGAGGGCAACTACAGCGCCTACCTGGAGCGCAGCAGCCAGCAGGAACGCACCCGCACCGCGCCGGCGGCCAGCACGCCGGCGACGCCGCGGCCCGCGACCGCCGCCCCGGAGGCCGCCAAGGCCGCTCGACCCCGTCGCCGCAGCTTCAAGGAGAGCCGCGAACTCGAGGACCTCGAGCGGGATCTCCCCCTCTGGGAGGAACGGCGCAGCGCCCTGGAGGCCGAACTGGCCGTTGGGGGCGGCGACTACACCGCCCTCGAGGGGCTCGCCGCTGAACTGGCCGAGCTGATCGAACGGATCGGACGGGGCGAGGAGCGCTGGCTAGAGCTGAGCGAACTGGCAGCCTGAGCGCCGCCGCCGGTGGGGGTGGGCCATCTCCAGGGCGGGCGCACCGGCCTCAGCGGTGCGGGGCGGCAGACCGCAGACCGGTCCGAGCGGCTCCGGCAGCTGCCAGGGGGGCGAGCGGAAGGGGGCACCGGCGGCTTCCGCCGCCTTCATGGCGGTGGGCTTGTAGTCGTGGGCGGAGCGGTGCAGGGCCATCTGCTCCCCCATGCGGCGCAGGTAGAGATCCTGGAACCAGTGGATCTGGCCGTGCTCGAAGGCCTCGCAGGCGGCCTGGAGGGAGGGGAAGCGCTCACTCACGAGGCCGCTGGGGGCGCACTGCTTCCACTCGAGGATCTCGCAGAAGCTGAGGCCGCGGCGCCACTGGCGCTGCTCGGAGAGGTAGCAGTGCTCCTCCGGGCCGTTGATCCAGAAGAGGTGGCCCCCCTCATCGATGAAATGACGGCCCTGCCGTTGCCTGATGCGAGCCATGAACGTGAACTCCCGCGGCGCCCTTCTCCTGCTGGTAGCCACGCCACAGCAGATGAGCAGCAGCGCACAGAGGCGCCCCGGCCCGGAGGCAGCCCCCGTAAGGTGAAACAGAAGATCTCCGGTGCGTGACGGCCGGCATTTGCATGAACACGATCGACGAGCACATCGAGAAGGATCAGAGCGAGATCGAAGCGGCCCGCGCATCCGGCGATCTGGCCAAGCTGCGCCACCTCGAGGAGGAGCTCAAGGATCTCAAGGAGTACAAGGAGCACCACCCCGACGAGAGCAAAGACCCCACTTCGCTGGAGGTGTACTGCGATCTGAATCCCGAAGCTCCCGAGTGCCGCGTCTACGACGACTGATCGAAACCCGCCATTCCTGAGCGGAGCACCGCCCCTGGGCCAGGCTCCGCCAGGGAATTCCCTCCTGTCACGGCTCCGAAGCCACTGTTCAGGAGCTCCGGCTCAGGCGTTACCCAGCTCCTGCCAGACGGAGGTCTTGAGGGGTTCAAGCCCCTGGGCCATGGCCGCCGAAATGTGCAGCACTGGCCGCTCAAGACGCTCTTCGATCCGGCTGGTGAGTGTCTCGAGGTCTTCGGAGCTGAGCAGTTCGATCTTGTTGAGCACCACCAGCCGAGGCCGCTCCTCCAGCCCGTGGCCGTAGGCGGCGAGTTCCTCCTCCACCACCGCCAGATCCGCCTCCACATCGGCGGCACCCGCATCCACCAGATGCAGCAGCAGCCGGGTGCGCTCGATGTGACGCAGGAAGTCGTGGCCGAGCCCCGCCCCCTGGGCGGCTCCGGCGATCAGGCCGGGAATGTCGGCGAACACGGGGCCATCGCCGCTGGGGCGCCGCACCACCCCCAGGTTCGGCACCAG
>JBJTWS010000011.1:0-2634 GCA_046081905.1 Synechococcus sp.
CCGGGCAGGAAGGCCGGCACCAGCAGCGTGGCGTCGAACGGGCCGAGCTCGGCGGCCACCCGCTCCACCTCCAGCGGGAAGTGGCCGCGCAGGGTGGAATCGCCGCGGCAGACGATCAGCCAGCGATCAAGGTGCCCCGCGGCCTGGGCCTGGACCAGAGCTGGAGCCAGGGCGCGGCAGATCTCTTCCACCCGGGCCGCCGCCGCTTCCGGCGCCAGGGCGCGGGTGTTGGCCAGCACGAACAGCAGCGGCGAGGGGTGGGCCAGGCCCGCCGCCAGGGTGTCCGCATCCCAGCGCAGCAGCAGCGGCGCGCTGTGCACGGTCTGGGATCCGGTGGGATCGTCGTCGAGCACGACGACCTTGAGCCGCTCTGCCATGGCACCATCGTGCCGTGATCTGCCCTGAGCCCAGCGAGCTGCAGGAGCTGGTGCGGCAGCTGCACCGGCAGGCCTCCCCCTGGCTGCCCGCCGGGCAGGGCAGCCGCCTGCACTGGGGGCCTCCCGTGCAGCCGGGCCCCGGTGAATCCGAGCCCCTGGTGCTGAGCACCGCCCGCCTCGACCGGCTGCTCGAGCACTGCGTGGGCGATTTCACCGTGACGGTGCAGGCGGGGATGCCCCTGCAGGCGTTGCAGGCGGAACTCCAGCGCCAGGGCCAGTGGCTGGCGATCGACCGGCCCTGGGGCAGCGGCCCGGACGGCGAGGCCAGCGGCACGGTGGGCGGCCTGGTGGCCCGCGGCCTGGCCGGCGGCCTGCGCCAGCGCTACCTGGGTGTGCGCGATCAACTGATCGGCATCGGCCTGCTGCGGGCGGACGGCACCGCCGCCCGCGCCGGCGGCAAGGTGGTGAAGAACGTGGCCGGCTATGACCTGATGCGGCTGTTCACCGGCAGCTGGGGATCCCTGGGGCTGATCACGGCGATCACCCTGCGGACCCAACCCAGGCCCCCCGAACGCCGCGGGCTCTGGATCAGCGGCGACCTGAAGGCGCTGGAGGCCATCAGCGCCGCCGTGTTGCACTCGAGCCTCACCCCGGAACGTCTCGACTGGTGGTCTCCGGCCATGGCCGCCCCATTCAGCGCCATGCTGGCGGGGACGGCTGGCCACGGCCTGTTGCTGGTCCTGAGCAGCATCAGCGCGGGGGCCGTCGACGATCAGGTGACGGCGGTACGAACGCTGGCGGATCGGTGGAGACTGCAGCCGGCGGCCATCACGAGCGAGGCGCTGGATCCGCTGGTGCGCGAGGCGGAAGCCAGGCCCGATCAGGACTGGCTGCTGCGGCTTGCCGTACGCCCAGCCGAGGCGGCCGCCTTGCTCCGGGAGCAGGCCCTGGAGGATCAGGCCGTGATCGTGGAGGCCGGCAGTGGCCTCGGGCTGCTGCAGGGCACAGCCACCGCCCTGCCCGGCTACCGGGTGGAAGCACTGCGGCGCCATTGCAACGCCAGAGGCGGCTTCCTGACGGTGCTGCGGCAGCCGGCCGGCCAGAGCCTGCCGGCCTGGGAGGATGCGGCTTCAAGGCCCATGATCGAGGCCGTGAAACGTTCCTTCGATCCGTTGCAGCAGCTGGCGCGGGGGCGGCTGCCGGGAGTCAACCCCCAGACCCTGCTCTGAAGCCCTCAACGACCGGCAGCGCCTGGATCAGCCGGGCAGCAGGCGATCGGTGCAGGAAAGCGGCAGGCCGTGGCAGCGAGAACCGGAAACACCAATGAAGGCCATGAATGGCCCAGAAAGCGATACGAAGTTTTCCGATTGAAATAGTAGTCAAAACCAGGAAAAAAGCGAGAAAACCCCTGGAGCAGCAGCGCCTATCCCGCGCACCATTCAAACGGAACAACCAGGCGTAATGCCGGTCTGAGCTGGGATCACGGCGTCGCCAAATCGTGCCCGAGTGAGACATGAATAAGCAAAATACGAGACCAAAAAGGATCAAGGCATCACAAGCCCACGACCAACGGATCCCAGGAGCAGGCCAGAAGGGAGGCGATGAAGGGATCTAAGAGTTTGCGGAAAAACCGCCTGAGCAGGCGCGTTTTTTCCCGTTGAGAGCTAACCACGCTCTGATCGGGCTGGTTGTCAGCGAATCAGCGGCTCAGAACGCTCGATTTCAGGCGTTTTGCCCCGTTGGGGCTCCCTGATCGCTGCCACCTGGCCACACCTCTGGGCAACCCGCTGCTCATGCCGCTGCCATGGCCGGTCTGAGCAGGTTGCCCAGCCGGATCAGGTTGTAGGCGATCACGTGCAGGCTGAACACTGCACTCACCTTGCCTGTGCCGCGCAGCTTGAACTGGCGCAGACCGCCCCACTGTTTGATCCAGCCAAACACCTTCTCGATACTGCGGTGGGCATTGATCGTCTTGGCTTAGCATTCGTGGCGCCTGGTGCGCCCGTCAACGACTGATCCACCTGGGCGACCGGTGTTCTGGGCCACGTCCGGCGATCCGCCGATGCAACGCGTCACGGCGACGAAGCCCTTGCTGTCGTAGCTCATGTCAGCGCCGATAGACTTCTGACGTATACCCGCTGGGTGGTGGCCGTCAGGGTTGGATGGCGCTCCAGCAGCGGCAACAGCAGCGGTTCCCATACCTCGACCAATGGTCAAGTCAGCGTCTGGTGCTTGGCTGGAGGGCTGTGGGCTGTAG
>JBJTWS010000012.1:0-12140 GCA_046081905.1 Synechococcus sp.
GCCCATGCGCAGCATCTCGTCGGCCTCGTCGAGTACGAGCGATCGCAGCTGCGACAGATCCAGGGTGACTGGCGCATGTGATCCATCACCCGCCCGGGGGTGCCGACCACGATCTGCACGCCGCGGCGCAGCTGCTGGATCTGGTCGCGGAAATCGGCGCCGCCGTACACCGCCAGCACCCGCACATCGCTCATGCGGGAGGCGTAGCTCTGGAAGGAATCGGCCACCTGCATGGCCAGTTCCCGGGTGGGGGCCAGCACCAGCACCTGGGGGCGGCGCTGCTCGGGATCGAGGCGGGCCAGCAGGGGCAGGGCGAAGGCGGCGGTCTTGCCGGTGCCGGTCTGGGCCTGGCCCACCAGGTCGCGGCCGAGCATCAGCTCGGGGATGGCGGCCTGCTGGATCGGCGAGGGCTGGGCGTAGCCGATCGACGCCAGGGTCTCCAGCAGTTCCGGTGCGAAGCCGAAGCCCGCAAACCCGCTGGTGGGGCGCTCCGCGGGCTCGCCGCCTTCAGCCTCGGCCGTGGCGGCGGCTTCCTCGGGAAGCGGGGTGGAAAGCATGGGCGCAGCGTTGCCGGCCTCAAGCGGGCTGGCGGCGTCAGCGCCGGTGGCGGTGCACAGGGTGCTGCCGCCTTCAAGGGATGGGGTCACGGGTTGTCCGAGCCTGGGAAAACCTTCAACGCAGGCCGGCAGGAACCCAAGGCTTGGAAACGATGTCGAACCTCGAGCGCGGGAACGGTGTCACGGGCGGCCAGGATCTGGCACGGCCGCATTTGCCGCTGGCTTGGACCTGGGAGGGTTTCGGGTCGGGAAATGGCGATGGCGATCCCGGCTCCGGCTCCAGAAAGATTCGACAGCTCACCTGAACTGCCACGCCCTTGATTAAAGGGTGAGCAAGAACACTACACCCTTCCGTAATCATCGGCAAAGCGCTCGATGTCGTCCTCCTCCAGCACGCGGCCGCGCTGCACCTCCAGGATCTCCAGCCCCTCGGCGCCGGCGCGGGCCCGGTGCATGGTGAGGGGAGCGATCTCCACGGAGCTGCCGGGCTGCAGCGGCTGGCTCTCCTCCGCTTCGCCGGGGGTTCCTCCGGGAAGCGTTCCAGGAAGGCCCAGTTCCACCCAGCCGCTCCCCGCCAGCACCAGCCACTGTTCGAGGCGGTGGTGGTGCCGCTGCCGGCTGAGGCGCTGCCCGGGCTCGATCCGCAGCCGTTTCACCTTGTAGCCCTCCCCTTCGGCGAGGGTTTCGAACCAGCCCCAGGTGCGCTGCACCACGGCACCCGTGGCGTCACCGGTGGGATCGCTGCAGTGGGACCTCATGGCAGGGGAGGGGTGATCAGCAGTGCCTCACGGCGTGCCCGGGTGAGGGCGGTGTAGAGCAGCCGTGGATCGCCCTGGTCGAGGTCGCTGAGCAGCACGATCACCCGCTCCGCCTCGCTGCCCTGGGCCTTGTGCACCGTGAGGGCCAGGGCCGGCTCCACGGCCCCATCCAGCTGGGCCGGATGGAGCCGCAGCCCCTGGCCGAACACCAGGCGGACCTCCCCGTGCGGCGGTCGCAGCAGCACCCCCAGATCGCCGTTCGCCAGGCCCAGGTCCGGCAGGTTGCGGCAGCAGAGCACCGGCGTGCCCGCCGGCCAGCGGCCAGCGCCGCCGGACGCCCCCAGCAGGGCCGCGTGGATCGTCTCCACCCCCCAACGGCCCCGCCGCAGGGGCGTGAGCACCAGCAGTTCCCCCAGGGCGGCCAGCAGGGCCTCCAGGGCCGGGCCGCCCTCCTCCTCCTGGCCGGCGGAGGTGGCCAGGCGCTCCAATTGCCGCTGCCGCCGCCGGAGCGGCTCGAGCACGGCGGCCGGCAGGCCGTCGGCAGGGTGGGCCGTGCGCCAGCGGAGGTTCCCCTGGGGCGGCAGCTGCGCCAGCGGCTGGCCCAGGTGCCGCAGGCCCGGCTCGCGCCAGTGCCGCAGCTCCTGGGCCAGGGCGGCGATGGCGCCGGCGTTCCGGTAGGTGGTGCGCAGCAGCACCGACGCCTCCCCCAGCGCCTCCTGCCGCTCCGGCCGCTGCAGCTCCAGCAGCACCGCGCCCGGTCCCACCGGGGGCAGCTGGGCCGGATCCCCCACCAGCACCAGCCGGGCCTGGGACGGCAGGGCCTCCAGCAGGGCTTCCATCAAGGGCAGATCCACCATCGAGAGCTCATCCACCACCAGCAGGTCGAGTTCCAGGGGGTGGCGGCGGTGGCGGCCGAAGTGCTCGCCGTTGCTCTCCAGCAGCCGGTGCAGGGTGGTGGCGCTGATCGGGCCCAGCTGCTCCCGCAGAGGGGGCTCGAGATCGGTGGCGCCCCGGCGCACCGCCTCCTGCAGCCGGGTTGCCGCCTTGCCGGTGGGGGCCGCCAGGTGCAGGCGCAGCTCGGGCTGGCGCCGCAGCTGGCTGGCGAGGATCTCCACCACGGTGCTCGTCTTGCCGGTGCCCGGGCCGCCGCCCAGCAGCAGCAGCCCCCCCCGCAGGGCGGCCACCACCGCCTGCTGCTGCTGGGGATCGAGGCCCCGGGCCGCCGCCGCCTGCCGGGCCTGGCGCAGGTCCGCCTCCTGCGGCAGGGGCTCCAGGGGAGTGCGGGCCCGCTGCACGAGGGCCTCCAGCACCGCCTCCATCTGGCCGTGCCAGCGGCGCCAGCGCAGATGCCGTCCGTCCACCAGCACCAGGGGAGCGTCGGGTGCCGCAAGGGGGGAGCGGGCCAGGGCGGTGCGGTGACGTTCGGGCCAGCCGGCCGGCTGCACCTCCGGCGGCGGCGGGCCCTGGAGGTCGAGCTCGAGGCAACCCCGCTCCAGGGCGGCCGCCAGGGCGGCGATCAGCTCCTGCAGGGCCGGATCCGCCGCCGTGCCGTAGAGGCGGGGCAGGGCCTCCAGCAGCAGCGCGGCGAGGCCACCCTCGCGGGCTTTGGGCTCCGGCGGGCTCATGGCCGCTCCTCCCCGCCGGGCTCGGCCCCGCTGCCCTGCTCGAGCAGCTGATCGAGGGCCAGCAGCCGCCCCAGCGGCGGCCGTTCCACCAGCACCCCCGGCACCCCGCCGCCCGTCTGGGCCACCTCCACGGCCGCGGGGCCGCCGCCCGGCATCCCGCGCAGAAACGCGTAGGCAGCCCCGCCCAGATCCCGCTCCGGGCGGTAGCCGGGCAGGCGCCAGCGGAGGTAGCGGTGCAGGGCCACGAGGTAGAGGTGGGCCTGCAGAACGTAGTGGTGCTGCGCCATCTGGGCCGCCATCGCCGCCGGGTCGTAGTGGGCGGGGCCGCAGGCCAGCGGTTGCCCTTCGCTGTTGCGCTCGCCGATCCAGTTGCTCTTCCAGTCGAGCACCCACCAGCGCCCGTCCTGGCGGAACACCAGGTCGATCGAGCCCGTGAGAAAGCCCCGGCCGCACAGCTCCAGCGCGGCGAGGCTGTGCCCGTAGGCCGCGTCCGCCAGACCTCCCGGGTGGGCCGCGAAGACGCGGGCCAGGCCGCGGGCATCCACGCCTCCCCACCGCGGCGACTCCACCGCCAGGGGCAGATCGAAGCGCAGCTCGTTGAGGCGCTCCTCCAGAGGCACCTGCGCAAGGGTGAAGGTCCCCAGGGCGCCCCCCAGCGGCGTGTGGCGCAGCTGCTCGATCCCCTGCTGCACGGACTCCCACAGTTCCGGCGCCAGGCCGCCCCGCTCCAGTTCCTCCGCCACCACCGCTTCGGTGGCGGGATCGTCGCCGGGCCGGCGGTAGTCGATCCGCTCGAGGATGCGGTGCAGGGTGTCGCCGGCGGCGGGGCCGCGGGGAAAGTCCGACAGGGGGCCGTGGCGCTCCCAGGGACCTGTGGCGGCGCGGGGGGCTGCGGGGATGCCGGGGGCTGGGGCATCGGCCGCCGCAAGGCCGTCGGCTTCGTCCGCGTCGCGGCCCTCCTCCAGGGCGGCCGGCGGCAGGCTGGCGTTCCCCTGGGTCCAGGAGGAATAGCTGCCGCGGCCCCAGCGGGTGTCGATCGGGTGGCGGGGTAGGGGGCCCGCCTCCAGCTCCCCCCTGGGGGCCGGCCGCTGCCAGCGGCGGCCGGGGGCGGGCAGGCCGGCGGGATCGATCCGGTGCAGGGGCAGATCGCCGGGCTGCCGCAGGGCACCGGAGCGCTCCAGCAGCCAGGGGGCCAGCGGATTGGCCTGGTGCTTCGCCGGGGGCGGCTCCAACCAGCCCAGCACCAGCAGATGGCGGGCGCGGGTGAGGGCCACGTAGGCGAGCCGCTCGTTCTCCTGCTGCTCTGCCTCGTGATCCTGGCGGGCGGCGCGGCGGCCCTGGCCCCAGTGGGGGGAGAGGTGCAGGTCCAGCCGGGGGGCATCGCTGCCGGGCGGCCGCCAGCGCCGGCCGATCTCGCGGGGGTGGGCCGTGGGGGGGGAGGGCGCCCGCCAGAGGTAGGGGCACACCACCACCGGATACTCCAGGCCCTTGCTGCGGTGCACCGTCACCACCGCCACCGCTGAGTCGGCGGCATCGCTCTGGAGTTGGTGGGCCTCCGGCAGGGGGCGGTCTGGGTCGAGCCGCAGGCGGCGCAGCCAGTCGGCGGCGGCCTCCACCGGTAGCCCCTGCTGGTGCATCCGCTCCTGCACCAGCTCGGCGCTCTGCTGCAGATCCGCCAGCAGCCGCCCCCGCAACGACAGGCGGGCGATGCCCTCGGTGCGGAGCAGCTGCGCCAGCACCCCCAGCAGGCCCAGCTGCGGCAGCCGCTCCCCCAGGCGGCTGATCCGCTCTGCCAGTCGCGCCCAGGCCTCCGGGGGCGCTCCGGCCAGCTCCGCCGCCGACCAGCCCAGCAGCGGGGAGGCCGCCAGCAGCCGGCGGCGGCCGTCGCTGGCGGGATCCGCCAGGGCATCGAGCAGCCGCTGCAGGGCCGCGGCGCCCTCGGTGGCGAACACATCGCCGCGGCTCACCAGGCGGCTGGGGAGCCCCCGCTGCTCCAGGGCACGCCGCAGCTCCTCGGCCTGGTCGTGGCGGCTCACCAGCAGGCAGAGGTCCTGGGGCTGCAGCTCCAGGTCCCGCTCCAGCAGCTGCAGGCAGAGGGCCGCCGTGCGCTCCGGCAGATCCGCCTCGTTGTCGTAGGGGAGCAGCTGCAGGGGGGCCTCCCCCTCCGGCAGCCGCAACTCCCCCTTGGCCGCCCGGGACACCACCGCCGGCACCTCCAGATCGGAGCGCACCATGCCGCGGCCCATCAGGGCGTTGAGCGCCTCCACCAGGGGCTCGGAGGAGCGGCGGTTCTCCCGCAGTTCGTGGATCGCCTCGGCGCCCCGGCGGGCCTGGCGGTAGGTGGCCAGCTCGCCGCCGCGGAAGCGGTAGATGGCCTGCTTCGGGTCGCCCACCATCACCAGCAGGTGGCCGCGGCCTTGGGGTTCCCCCTCCTGGGGGCCGGCGAAGGCCCGCTCCAGGATCCGCCACTGGATCGGATCGGTGTCCTGGAATTCATCGATCAGGGCCACCCGGTAGCGCTGCCGCACCGCCGCCAGCAGCGCGGCGTGCTCGGTTCCCTCCGCCCCGGGATCGAGGCCCACCAACAGCTCCCCGAAGCCCATCCGCCCCGCCCGGCCGCGGCGCCGCCGCAGCTCCCCGCGGCCCCAGTGGGCGAAGTGGAGCAGGCAGAGCTCCAGGGGGCCATCCACGAGGGCGCCGATCGCCTCCAGCAGCGGGGCCTCCGGCAGGGGGGAGCCCTCACCGGTGATCGGGTCGCTCGCCCGGCTCCAGGGGGCCGGATGGAAATAATCGAGCAGCAGCCGTTTGGGCTCGGCCGCCTGGCTGGCGCCGTTGCGCAGCTCCAGCACCTCCCGCAGGCTGGGCATCCCCTGCAGGCCATCCAGCCAGTGGTTCACCAGCGCCACCCGATCCGTGCGCGGCTTGGCGGCATAGGGAGTGGCCTTGACCGGGGATCCCGCCGCCTTGAGGTCGGCGGGGAGACGCCGAAAGGCCTGCTCCAGCCCCTCCCCCCGCTGCCGCCACTCCACCAGGAACCGCTGCCAGAGATCTGGCCACAGGGCCTCCAGCTGGGGCGCCAGGGGCCGTTCCACCGCCAGGCCCTCCGGCAGGGGATCCAGGCCCAGGGCGGGATCGCCGTCGAGCTGCTGCAACAGGTTGCGCAGCCGCTCCGGCGCCAGGCCCCGCTGCTGCAGGCCCGCCAGCAGGGGGGGCGGCAGGGGGAGCAGCTGCTGCTGCCAGTAGTCGTGGCACACCTGGGTAAGCCGCTCGCCATCGTCGTTCTCCAGCTCCACCGCGGGGCCCAGGCCTGCCTCCAGGGCCCGCCGCTGCAGGGTGCGGCGGCAGAAGCCATGGATCGTGGTGATGTCGGCCCGGTCGAGCTCCTCGAGGGCCAGCAGCAGCCGGCCCCGTAGCGGGTTGCGTTCCGCCGGATCGCTCGGCTGCCCCTCCAGCCAGGCGGCGAGCACCCCATCCCCCGGACTCCGCGCCGCGCCGCCGGGCTCCAGCAGGTCGAGGGCCTCCTGCAGGCGCCGGGCGATCCGGTCGCGCAGTTCCGCGGCGGCGGCCTCGGTGAAGGTCACCACCAGCAGCTGCTCCAGCCGCAGGGGATCCTCCGGCCGGGTCACAAGCCGAAGCACCAGGTGGGCCAGGGCGAAGGTCTTGCCGGTGCCGGCGCTGGCCTCCAGCAACTGCACCCCGGCCTCCAGCGGGAAGGTGTTGGCGTCGAAGGCGAGCCGGGGGGCCGTCATGGGGCCTTGCCTCCCGGATTCACGGCCTCCCAGTGCTCCAGCAGCGGGCCCTGCAGCGCCAGGGCCAGCTCCGGCAGCGGCCCCTCCAGCAGGGGGCGGATGCCCAGCGTGCGCCCGAAGCAGAGGGCCATCACCTCCTCCTCCCGCTCCCCCTGCCGCCCCCGATCCCCTTCCCAGGCCTTGCGGGCCTCCCGTGGCCCGGTGCCGGGCTTTTTGATCTCCGCGGCCGTGTAGGCCCAGCCCGTCTGGGGCGGCACCGGCCAGCAGGTGTGGCGGTGGGCCTGCCGCAGGGCCCGCAGCGCCTCCAGATGCTCCTGCGCCTGGGAGGCGCCGGGCGGCCGCAGGCGCTCCAGCACCCGGAACTGATCCTCCTGGCGCGCCACCAGCACCGCCTCGCGGGGCCGCTCCCCGGCCGCCACCGCCAGCAGCAGCTGCAGCCAGAGGCTCAGCCGCTCGGCGTGGCGGGGCCGGCCCACGCGAACCTCCACCAGCCGCTCGCCCCGCCAGGGCAGCTCCGCCGCCAGCCCCGCCGCGGCCACGGGCCGCGCGGCGGGCTGCCCCAGGGCCGTCAGGCAGCCCTGCAGCGAAGTCCAGCGCGATTCGAGTCGCTCGGCCTCCAGGGCCCCGGCACTGCCGGCGGGCAGCACCCCCTGGCCGCGGGTGCGCTCCGGCCAGCAGGGAAACGGCGTGTCCGGTGCCGCTGCCGGGAGCGCCTCCAGTTCCTGCTTCAGCAGCCGTGCGCGCATCAACTCCTCCAGGGCCAGGGCCTCGAGGCTCTCCACCGGCCGACCCCATTCCCGTGGCCGCAGGCAGAGGCTCTCCAGCCAGCACTCCTGCGGCCGCTGGAGCCAGCGCAGCAGTTCCCCGAAGCTCTCGCTGGGTTCCCCGCTGGACTCCCCGCCCGGGGCCTCGCCGCCGGCCCGCTCCGGCGGGGTGGCGGCGGGGATCGCCAGGGGCCGGGGCGGTGCGGGGTTGCGCTGCTCCAGCAGGCGCCGGGTCTCCAGCAGCCGCCGGTCGCTGCAGGGGGCCGGCCGCTCCCCCTCCGGCAGGAAGTTGCGGCGCTCCAGCGGGTTGGCGCAGTGCTCCCACACCAGTTGCCGGGCCTCCTCCTCCCCCAGTTCCTGCTCCAGCAGCGCCAGCCACTGGCGCACCGGGGTGGAGGGGGTGAGGGCTTCGCCGCTGCGCTCCTCGCGGCTGCTCCAGGTCACCAGCAGGTGCTGGCGGGCCGAGAGCAGGCTCTCCAGCAGCACGTAGCGGTCCTGGTCGGCGGCGGCCGGATCCCCGAGGCAGCGCTGCCGCTCCATCAGGTGGAAGCCGGGCCTCTCCCGCTGACGGGGGAACTGGCCGGCATCGAGCCCCAGCAGCACGATCACCCGGTGGGGAATGGCCCGCATCGGCTCCAGGGCGCCGATCGTGAGGGCACCGCTGCGGTGGCCGAAGCGACCGCTCTCGGCCCCCAGCCGCTCCCCCAGCACTTCCCCCACCACCGGCGCCTGCAGGAGCATCTCGCTGTTGCTTGCCACCGCCAGCCAGTCGCTCAGGGCTGCCTGGATCGGCGGCAGCTCCCAGGCCCGCTCGCCGCCGTCGCCGAACAGCTCCTCCAGCAGCTGCCGCAGCACCGTCCCCCAGGCGGCCGGCGTGCGGCCCCGGGCGAGGGCCTCGAGCCAGCGCTGCAGATTCCGCAGCAGCGCCAGCCAGCGGATCTGCCCCTCGAGATCCCCCGCCAGGGGCAGGGGGGCGCAGCCGGCCGGAGCCAGGCCCGGCTCCGCCGGCAACACCAGCCCCAGCAGGAGCCGATCGATCGCCCATTCGAGGCTGTGGGTGGGGTTGCCGCCGCGGCTGCGGCCGTCGAGGCCCCAGCGGAAGCCCACCTCCTGCAACCGCTCGGTGATCGCTCCGGCCTCGCGGGCCGGGATGCCGCGCCGCTCCAGCAGCGGCCCGCAGCCCAGCAGCGCCTCCAGATCCGCGGCGGTGAGCCGTTCGCCCCCCAGGGCCAGCAGCTGCAGCAGGGCCTGGGCGATCCCCGCCTCGCTCTGCTGGCTGCGGTCGGTGAGGCGCCAGGGGAGGGCCACGCCGGTGGCTTCGCTGTCGCCGAACACGGCGGCCACCAGGGGCGCGAACCGGTCCACCTGCGGCGTCATCACCAGTATGTCGCGCGGGGCGAGGCTGGGATCGGTGGCCATCAGCTGCAGCAGCCGGTCGCGCACGATCTGCACCTGCCGCAACCGCCCCGGGCAGGCATGGAACTCCAGGGAGCCATCCCCCGCCGGCCTCTGCAGGGGCTCGGCCGCCGCCGGATCCACCAACTGCTGCTGCAGCTGCTCCAGCAGGCTCGGCTGCCGCGGCGGCTGCCCCCCCGCCCCCTGGCGGGCCATGGTGGCGGCCCCGAGGAACAGGTCGTCTTCCCGCGATCCGCCGAGCTGGGTGTCGCCCGATCCCTCCAGCAACTGCTGGAACTCCGCCCCCAGCCGCCCGAAGCGGGCCTCCAGCCTGGGTCTCTCCAGCAGCCAGTCCTCCCCCAGGGGCGGCAGGGCCGTCAGGTCCGCCGCCGGTTCGCACCGCCGCTGCCACAGGTCGCGGCAGGGGGTGAGCAGGTAGATCTCCACCTCCAGAAATCCCGAGAGGGCCTGCAGCAGCTCCACCTGCACCGGCGCCATGCTGCTGATGCCGAAGAGGCGCAGCACGGTGCCCTCCGCCAGGCCGGGCAGGGGGCGCCCCAGCGGCCAGCGCCGCAGCTGCTCGATCGCCTCCCCCACCCGCAGCCCGAAGGGCAGGGCCTCGATCCGCTCCGCCAGCTGGCGCAGCAGCAGCGGCTGCCACCGCTGCGATTGCGGCAGGGGCTGGCCGCGTCCATCCACCGGATCTCCCGCCAGCCAGCGGCGCACCAGGGCGGGGCGGTAGAGGGTGTAGTCGTCGAAGGCGTCGGCGATGCTCCGCCCCAGCTGCCAGAGGGGCCGATCGAGCTGCCCGGGGCTGCCGCCCTCCACGCCCGCTGGCGCCTGGCCGCGCTGCTCCAGCCAGCGCCGCAGGGGCCGGCCCTCGTCGCGCTCGATCAGCGCCGGCAGCTGCTCCAGCACGGGCCACACCAGCTCGCTGGCCCGCCAGGGATCGGCGCCGCGCCGCTCGAGCGGCACGCCGCGCTCGCCCTCCAGCACGGCGTCCACCAGCTGCCGCAGGAAGGCGCCGGGGAAGGGGAAGCGCAGGTTGGCGCTGATGCCGCCCAGCCCGATCGCCAGCTGTTCCCCGAGCCAGCGGCTGGTGGGCCACGTGTTCACCACCACCGCCACCGTCTCGAAGGGACCGGGGGGCGACACCAGCAGCTGCGCGGCCAGCCACTGGGCCAGCAGCTCGGCCCGGTTGCTGCGGTAGAGGGTCAGCACGGCGGCAGGGCCCTCAGGCGGAGCGCCTCTGCAGCGGCTGGCTCAGGGCCCAGGCGTCGAGGGGATGGGGCCCGCGGCGCTGGCCGAGGCCCGGCACCGACACACAGGCGCGGGTCTCGGGGCAGTAGGCGGTGAGTTCGCCGCCGTAGGAGGCGGCCGTGTCAACCATCACGATGTCGTTCAGCCGCCGCAGCTCCGGCCCGGGCGTGTGGCCCACCACCACTTCGCCGAAGCGGCCGTCGTAGGCCTGCCAGAAGGGCAGGCGGATGTTCAGGTCGGGGGTCCAGTCCACCGGATCGAAGCCCGCGTGGGTGGCCACCCAGCCGTCGCCTTCGTGCACCAGGGGCAGGCTGGCGAGCCGGTCGCGCCAGAGGCGGCAGGTGTGGTCGCCCAGCTGGCGGTAGGTGTCGCAGCCGGCCAGGCCCCGGGAGCCGAACCAGTGGCCCCGGTCGAGGCAGTCGAGCAGGTCCTGCTCGTGGTTGCCCCGCAGCCACACCGCCCGGCCGGTGAGCACCAGGCTCCACACCAGGCCCATGGTGCGCTCGATCTCCGGCCCGCGGTTGATCACATCGCCGCAGAACACGAGTCGGTCCTGGGACGGCAGCAGCCGCAGCAGCCGCTCAAGGGCATCGGCACAGCCATGAACGTCCCCGATGACCCAGTGGCGGGGGGGGCGTGAGGGGGGCGTCATCGGTCGGATGCGTTAGTCAAAGTCTTGCCCTTGATCGGTTCCGTTGTCAGCCAGGGGCACTGGATTTCTTTTCGTTGTTCTGCCGGCGGCTCCGCGGCGGCAGGCGGTGGCGCCCCCTCCGATCCCGCTCCCCCGCAGGCTGAAATCGCTGATACGGTGCGGCCTGGCGCTGCGGATGGATGAGCGAGGCGGTGGATCCCAGGAGCCTGCCGGTGTCCCGGCGGGTGAGTCTGCTGGTGGGGGCCCTGAACGGGGCCAAACGTACCAACGAGGCCCTGGCCCGCTGCCGCGACGGCGAGGAGATGCTCGATGTGCTGCTGGATGCCTCCAGCAAGCTGGGGCTGGGGCTGAGCCGCGAGGACCTGCAGAACACCCCGCCGATCCGCGACTGGATCTGGTGGAAGAACAAGGAGGCCCTGCTCACGATCGGCGACAACCGCCCCCGCTACCAGCAGGACGGTGGCCAGGGCCGGCCCGGGGCCGAAGGGGATGGATCCGAAGAGGCGCCCCGCAAGCGCTTCCTGGGCCTGTTCTGAGCCCGGCGCTCAGGCCAGGCTGGCGAGGGCATCGGGGATGGAGGCGCTGGGGGCTTCGAAGCTCCCCTGGGCCACGAACTCGAGCCGCAGCTTCATGAAGGTGATGAACTTCTCGTCGGTGGACACCACCGCCGCCGCCGGCCGCGGCACCGCGCCTGCGCTGGCCGCCAGTTCGGGGGCCTCCAGGAAGGCCGGGCGGCGCACCAGCCAGAAATCGATCTCCTTGCCCTTTTCGCCGTAGTTGCGCACCCGCTCGCGCAGCACCTCGTCGAGCGGTTCCTCCTCGGTGAGGAAGGCCTCACTGGCGGCGACGAAGTGGTACGTGCTCATGGGGTGGGGCTGCCGAACGGAGGATCCAGCCGCGGATTCTGAATCAGCGCCTTCATCTGCCGAACCGCCGTCTCCAGCCCCACCGCCACGGCCCGGGCCACGATCGTGTGGCCGATGTTGAGCTCCTCCATCCCCTCGATCGCCGCCACCGGCTCCACGTTGCGGTAGGTGAGCCCATGGCCGGCGTTGACCCGCAGCCCCAGCTGCCGTGCCAGGGCGGTGGCCTCGATCAGCCGGGCCAGCTCGGCCGGCTGCTGCGCGAAGGCGGCCTCGGCATAGGTGCCGGTGTGCAGTTCCACCCAGTGCGCCCCGGTGGCGGCACAGGCCTGCAGCTGCTCCGGCTGCGGATCCACGAACAGGCTCACGCCGATGCCGGCGTTCTGCAGCTGGCCCACCAGGCGGCGCAGGGGCTCCTGCTGGCCGGCCACATCCAGCCCGCCTTCGGTGGTCACCTCCTGCCGCCGCTCCGGCACCAGGGTCACCATGTCCGGGCGGATCCGCAGGGCGATCGCCT
>JBJTWS010000013.1:0-16166 GCA_046081905.1 Synechococcus sp.
GCACCAGGCGCGGCAGCAGCACCTCCCGCAGCTTAAGGCGAGCCATGTAGTCGGCGTTGCCGCCCAGGATGATGTCAGTTCCGCGGCCGGCCATGTTGGTGGCGATCGTCACGGCACCGGATCGGCCGGCCTGGGCCACAATCTCGGCTTCCCGCTCCACGTTTTCCGGCTTGGCGTTGAGCAGGTTGTGGGGAATGCGCTGTTCGGCCAGCAGGGCGCTGAGCAGCTCGGATTTCTCCACGCTGGTGGTGCCCACCAGCACCGGCCGGCCCTGCTTGTGCACCTCGGCCGTTTCCAGCGCCACCGCCCGCCACTTGGCGGTTTCGGTCTTGTACACCTGATCGGTCCAGTCGGCCCGGGCGCGGCTGCGGTTGGTGGGCACGATCGTGACCTCCAGCTTGTAGGTCTTCTCGAACTCCACCTCCTCGGTCTTGGCGGTGCCGGTCATGCCGGCCAGGCGCGGATAAAGCAGGAAGAAGTTCTGGTAGGTGATCGAGGCGAGAGTTTGCGTTTCCGGCTGGATCGGCAGACCCTCCTTGGCCTCGATCGCCTGGTGTTGGCCATCGCTCCAGCGGCGGCCCGGCATCACCCGGCCGGTGAACTCATCCACGATCACGGCCTCGTCGGCGCGAACGATGTAGTTCACATCGCGGATGAACAGCTCCTTGGCCTTGAGGGCGTTGTTGATGTAGTGCGCCCAGGGATCCTGGGGATCGAACAGATCACTCACCCCGAGCATCTCCTCGGCGTGGGCGAAACCCTCATCGGTGAGGGTGCAGCTGCGCTGCTTCTCATCCACCTCGTAGTCGCCCTCGGGGTCGATGCCGTCCTTGCCCATCTCGGCCGCCCGCACCAGCCGGGCGGCCACCTCCGCCGCCTTCTGGTACTTCTCCTGCGGGCGCTCCACCTGACCGGAGATGATCAGTGGCGTGCGGGCCTCATCGATCAGGATCGAGTCGACCTCGTCGATCACGCAGTAGTGGAAGTCGCGCTGTACCACCTCGGCGATGTCGTTCGCCATGTTGTCGCGCAGATAGTCGAACCCCAGCTCGCTGTTGGTGGCGTAGGTGATGTCGCAGCCGTAGTTGCGCCGCCGCTCGGCCGGCGCCATCTCCTGCTGGATCAGGCCCACCGAGAGGCCGAGGAAGCGGTGGATCTGGCCCATCCATTCGGCGTCGCGCCGGGCCAGGTAGTCGTTCACGGTCACCACATGCACGCCGCGGCCCGTGAGGGCATTGAGGTAGGCGGACAGGGTGGCTACCAGGGTCTTGCCCTCGCCGGTCTTCATCTCGGCGATCTGGCCGTCGTGCAGCACCATGCCGCCGATCAGCTGAACGTCGAAGTGGCGCATGCCGAGCACCCGCTTGCCGGCTTCGCGCACCACGGCGAAGGCCTGGGGCAGCAGCTCATCGAGCAGCTTGCGCTCGCGGGCCCGCACCGCCTCCACGCTGCCACCGCCGCGGGCGTTCTCGAGCTTCTGGCGGAACTCGGCGGTGAGTGAACGCAGCTGGTCGTCCGTGAGCGGTGCCACCTCCTCCTCGAGGAGGTTGATGTCGGACACGATCGGCTGGTAGCGCTTCAGCTTGCGGGCATTGGGATCACCCAGCAGCAGCTTGAGCATGGGAGGGCCGACTGTATGGACAGGCACCCTATCACCGCCGTTTCGCCGGCGAGAGCGGCAAAAGCCTTTCGGCGCAAGGGATCTGACTCCCGCCGGCAACCAGCTGGCCACCCGCGCGGACGCCGCCGACCGGCCGCCGGCGAGGATTTGCGCCAACGCCCCACCGCCTGCCGTTGCGCACCGCCGCTTCGTCCACCCGCCCGGCCGCGGGCCTGCGCCTGATCCACCACGGCCCGCTGGCCCTGCGGCTGCGCTGGCGGCTGGAGGCGCTGCGGATTCTGTTTGAAACCCACAGCTTCTGGGCCCGCGGCCGCAGCCGCGCCCAGCTGCGGCGGATGCTCTCCGGCAGCCAGGCCGTGGTGAGCGCCTGGCAGAACGGGGAGCTAATCGGCTTCGGGCGGGCCACCAGCGACGGGGCCTTCCGGGCGGTGCTCTGGGACGTGGTGGTGGCGGAGGAGCACCAGGGCCGGGGGCTGGGGCGCCGGATCGTGGAGGAGCTGCTGCACTGCCCGGCGGTGCGGCAGGTGGAGCGCGTCTATCTGATGAAGACCAACAGCGCCGGCTTCTACCGCCGCCTCGGCTTCGACACCAGCCACAGCCAGCACCTGCTGGTGTGGCGCCGGAGAAGGCAGGAGGAACACGAGCTTCAGGAAAGCCCTTAGTTCGGGAAATGGAAGCGGATGAAGAGATTCGAACTCTCGACCCTCTCCTTGGCAAGGAGATGCTCTACCACTGAGCTACATCCGCGTGGCTGGGCTGAAGCCGGAAGCCGCTGCGCCGGCAGCGTCGCCGACCCAGTGAGCATGCACCACGGCCGGGCCCTTGGTCAATCCGCAGGCCGGGCCCGCCGCCTGGGCCCGCGGGAGCCCGCCCCTAGGGTGGCGCCGTTCCCCTTGGCGGCCAAGATTCGGTGAACCCGGAGGTGCTGGCGCTGCTGCAGCGGCACAACCTGCTGCGCTCCTTGGTGCAGCGCCAGGTGGTGGAGGAAGCGGTGGAGGGTCTGGAGCTCAGGCCGGAGGAGCGGCAGCAGTCCCTTCAGAACTTTCTCCAGCAGAACGGCCTGCGGGATGAGGCCTCCGTGGGCGAATACCTGCGGGTGCAGGGCCTGCGCTTCGAGCACCTGCAGCGGCTGGCGGAACTGCCGCTGCGGCTGCGCCGCACCAGCCAGGAGCGCTTCGGGGCGAAGGCCGAAGCGCACTTTCTCACCCGCAAGAATCAGCTTGACCGGGTGGTGTACAGCCTGCTGCGGGTGCGGGACGGCTTCCTGGCCCGGGAGCTCTACCTGCGCATCGCCGCCGGCGAGGCCAACTTCGCCGACCTGGCGGCCCAGTACGCCGAGGGGCCGGAAAAGGCCACCAAGGGGGTGGTGGGCCCCGTACCCCTCACCCAGGCCCATCGGGAGCTGGCCGAGCGACTCCGCACGAGCCGGCCCGGTCTGCTGATGGAGCCCTTCGCCATTCAGGAGTGGTGGCTGGTGGTGCGGCTGGAGAGCTACACCCCCGCCAGCTTCGATGAAGCCACGGCCCTGCAGATGACCGCCGAGCTGATGGACCAGTGGGTGCAGGAGGAAACCACCCGTAAGATCGAAGCACTTTGCGTTCAGGGCGAGGACGTCCGATCGGCCCATCCATGACCCAAGCGCCGATCGCTCCCGTTCTGTCCCATCCCGCCTTCAGCTCCCTGGGAGAAGCCTCGCGCCAGCGGCTAGAGCGGGAGCTGAAGGTGCTTCGCTTCCGGCCGGGCCAGGGCCTGGTGGATGCCCAGGTGCTGCCGGCCCACGTGCACCTGATCCTGCAGGGAGAATGCCGCCTGCTGGGCAGGGAGCGCGGCCGGCTCGACACCCTGGTGAAGCTGGGTCCCGGCAACCTGGTGGGCCTGGCCTCGCTGCTGCGGGCCGCGCCCTGTGAGGAGATCACCGCCGCGGGCGAGGTGATCACCGCCTGCCTGCCCGATGAACTGGTGGTGGAGCTGTACCGCCAGGAGGAGGGGTTCCGGCGCTGGTGCCAGGGGAACCTGTGGCCCGCCGAGGTGGCTGCCCTGCTGCTGGAACTGCAGAACCAGCTGCCCCGCAGCGATCGATCCCTGCTGCGGCTGCTGGGCACCGCCGTGCAGCAGGCCCAGCTGGTGGATCCCGCCCTCCTGCCCCTGGCCGAGGAGCCGGCCACAGCTGGCCGGCGGCTGCTGATCGCCAGTGCCAACTGTCCGGAGACCCCTCTGGGCAGCCCCTGGAGCCTGGATCGGGCCGCACCGAAGGCCCAGCCTCCGTTCCCGCCGCGGCTGATCAGCCTGCCGGAGGCACTGCTGGAGCAGCTAGCCGGAGCCAGCCCCACGGAAGACGGGGCCAGGGCTCAGCCATCGAATGGTGCCGGCGCGAGCGCCCTGGCCATCCGCGAAGCACCGCCCCTGCCGGCCGTGAGTCACCTGGAGCTGGGCCGGTGCGATGCCCTCGAGGGATTCCAGATGGTGCGGGGCCAGGGTCCGGTGGATTCCACCCTGGCCTGCTTCCAGATGCTGGCCCGCCAGCTGAAGCTGCCCTTCCGGCGCGACTCGATCGAGAAGGTGCTGCGCGACAGCCTCCGCCGCGGCCAGCCCCCCAACCTGCAGCTCTGCGGCCAGCTGGCAGCCAGCCTCGGCCTGCACGTGATCGCCGCCCGGGTCCCTGCCGTGATGGGCACGCGCCTGCAGGTGCCCTCTCTCCTCCCCTGGGAGGGGGGCTTCGCGGTGGCGATCGCCAGCAACGGCCGCGGCCTCACCCTCGCCTCCCCTGAACACGGCCGGGTGCAGCTGAGCCCCGACCAGCTCGAGGAGCTCTTCCCGGAGGGGATCGAGCTGCTGGTGATGGAGCGCTCCACGATCACACCGGAGCAGAAGTTCGGACCGGAATGGTTCTGGCCGGCCCTGAAGCGCTACCGGGGCGTGCTGCTGCAGGTGCTGCTCGCCTCCTTCGTGGTGCAGCTGTTCACCCTGGCGAACCCGCTGCTGATCCAGGTGATCATCGACAAGGTGATCAGCCAGCGCAGCCTCGACACGCTGCAGGTGCTCGGCATCGCCCTTGTGGTGGTGACCCTGCTGGAGGGGGTGCTGGGCAGCCTGCGCACCTTCCTGTTCACCGAAACCACCAACCGCATCGACCAGCGCCTCGGCGCCGAGGTGATCGATCACCTGCTGCGGCTGCCGCTGCGCTATTTCGACCAGCGCCCGGTGGGCGAACTCGGCTCGCGCCTGGCGGAGCTCGAGAAGATCCGCGGCTTCCTCACCGGCCAGGCGCTCACCACGATCCTCGATGCGGCCTTCTCGCTGATCTACATCGCCGTGATGGCGATCTACAGCTGGCTGCTCACGCTGGTGGCGCTGGTGGTGCTGCCGATCCAGATCGGCCTTACCCTGCTGGGGGCACCTCTGTTCCGCCGCCAGTTCCGCCAGGCCGCCGAGGAGAACGCCCGCACCCAGAGCCACCTCGTGGAGGTGCTCACCGGCATCCAGACGGTGAAGGCCCAGAACGTGGAGATGATCAGCCGCTGGAAGTGGCAGGAGCGCTACGGCCAGTACATCGCCCGCACCTTCGAGAAAACGATCACCGGCACGGCCCTCAACGAAACCGGCCAGGTGCTGCAGAAGCTCTCGCAGCTGATGGTGCTCTGGGTGGGGGCGGCCCTGGTACTGCAGGGAGAACTCACCCTCGGCCAGCTGATCGCCTTCCGGATCATCAGCAGCTATGTGACCCAGCCGTTGCTGCGGCTCTCGAACATCTGGCAGAACATCCAGGAACTGCGGGTGAGCTTCGAGAGGCTCGCCGATGTGATCGACACGCCCCAGGAATCGGATGAGGCCGACCAGGCCAAGATCCCGCTGCCGCCGATCCACGGCGATGTGACCTTCGAGGATGTGACCTACACCTTCCCGGGCAGCCCGGCACCGGTGCTGCGCCACATTGATCTCCAGATCCCCCAGGGCACCTTCGTGGGGATCGTGGG
Organism: Synechococcus sp.; assembly: GCA_046081905.1. Lineage (GTDB taxonomy): Bacteria > Cyanobacteriota > Cyanobacteriia > PCC-6307 > Cyanobiaceae > CBW1002. Next base: position 5,596 of record JBJTWS010000013.1, read on the forward strand.
CCAGAGCGGCAGCGGCAAGAGCACCCTGATGAAGCTGCTGCCGCGGCTCTACCGGCCCGACAGCGGCCGGGTGCTGATCGACCAGTACGACATCGACAAGGTGGAGCTCTATTCCCTCCGCCGCCAGATCGGCATCGTGCCCCAGGATCCACTCCTGTTTTCGGGCACGGTGGCCGAGAACATCGCCCTCACCCAGCCGGATGCGGATGCCGAGCAGATCGTGCAGGCCGCCCGCATCGCCTGCGCCCACGACTTCGTGATGGAACTCGGCAGCGGCTACAGCACCCCGGTGGGCGAGCGGGGCGGCGCCCTCAGCGGCGGCCAGCGCCAGCGGATCGCCATCGCCCGCACCCTGCTAAGCAACCCGAAGCTGCTGGTGATGGACGAGGCCACCAGCGCGCTCGACTATGAAACCGAGCGCCGTGTCTGCGGGAACCTGATCGACACCCTCCACGACCGCACGGTGTTCTTCATCACCCACCGCCTCTCCACCATCCGCCGGGCCCACCGCATCGTGATGCTGCACCAGGGCGCCGTGGTGGAGACCGGAACCCACGACGAACTGATGGCCCTGCGCGGCCGCTACTACGCCCTCTACTGCCAGCAGGAGGCCGGCTGATGAATTGGCTGCGACAGGCCCAGACCGCGCTCGAGCAGAGCGTGGCCACCCCCAGCCACGATGAAACGGTTCTGGAGCAGAGCCGCCACTGGATGCGGCTCACGATCTGGAGCCTGATGGGCACCGCCGCCTTCGGCATCGGCTGGCTGGCCCTGGCCCAGACCGAGGAGATCGTGGTTGCAGGGGGCAAGCTCGAGCCGATCGGATCGGTGAAGGAGATCCAGATGCCGGTGGGGGGCATCGCCTCCAAGATCCTGGTGAAGGACGGCGACCAGGTGAAGGCCGGCCAGGTGTTGATGCAGCTGGACACCGAAACCAGCGAGCAGAACCAGCGCTCCCTGCAGCAGGCCCTGGCCCAGAAGCGCGATCAGCTGCGGCGCAAGGAGGAGCAGCTGGTGCTCAAGGACAAGGAGCTGGCCCGCTACCTGGAGATGAACGGGGAGGAGATCACCATGCTCGAGCAGAATCTGGCGCTCGACCAGGAGATCCTCAGCCGCTTCGAGCGCCTCGCCAAGGAGGGCGCCTCTGCCGAACTTCAGTACCTACAGCAACGCAACAAGGTGCAGGAAACCCAGGGCCGCCTCATGCAGACCCGGGTGGACCGGCTGCGGCAGAAGGCGATCCTGGAGCAGGGCATGGAGCAGCTGCAGGGCGAGATCTCCGGCATCCGCGCAGAAATGGCTGACATTCAGGGCCGCCTCACCGAGGCCGGCGTGACCCTCCGCTATCAGGAGCTGCGCTCTCCGGTGAACGGCGTGGTGTTTGATCTCAAGCCTACCAGCGTAGGCTTCGCGGCCCAAAGTGCCGCCACCGTGATGAAGATCGTGCCGTTCGACAAGCTCCAGGCCAATGTGGAAATCGACACGAAGGACATCGGCTTCGTGCGCACCGGCATGCCGGCCGACCTGAGCATCGACTCCTTCCCCGCCACCGATTTCGGCGTTCTGGAGGGCACCGTGAAACAGGTGGGCTCGGACGCCTTGGCCCCGGATCCCCAGAAGCAGCGGGAGCACTACCGCTTCCCAGCCACGATCCAGCTGGCCAGCCAGCAGCTGAAGCTCAAGAGTGGGCGAAGGCTGCCCCTTCAGGTGGGTATGAGCCTCACGGCCCACATTAAATTGCGGAAAGTCACTTACCTGCAGCTTCTGCTCAGCGACTTCAAGGACAAGGCCGACTCCTTGCGACGGATATGAAAGAAGCGTTTCTTGATGACAAATGGCTCCGAGCATGCAGCAGCACTCCTACACATAGCCCAGGAGTAGTCGCAGAATCCGCACCAATAGACCGAGATCTTGTTCACCAAAAGACCCGGGCACTGCAGAATGGCGCTTACCCTTCAAAGACGGAAGCTCCATAATCCGCACATCACCCTCTCCCATCAGCTCTATCCAGGACCAATAAGCATGCTGCCCAGACTACACTTCGCAAGCGCCCTGATTCACGACCACAAGTTGATGCAAAAACTGGCGGGGCGCGAGGCGATGGGCCGCTACAAAGGCTCCGCCCTCGGACTGGCATGGACATTCATCCAGCCTCTGCTCATGCTAGTGGTCTACACCTTTGTCTTTTCACAAGTATTTAGGGCTCGCTGGGGTGGCGCCATTAGCACATCTCCCAAGGAGTACGCAATAATTCTGTTCGCGGGCCTGATCACGTTCAATGTCTTCAGCGAGATAGCGATCCGCGCACCGCTCCTTGTAGTCGAGAACCCTAACTACGTCAAAAAAGTAATATTCCCACTAGAAATATTGGTTCCATCGGTGCTTGCAGCGAGCCTATTCCATGCCGCATGCAGCTTATTGATCTTGATTGGAGCCATGTTGTTGCTTTCCCAGCCCCCCTCAGCAACAATACTTTTTCTCCCCATCGCATGGGCTCCTTTGATCCTGGGCTCCCTAGCCCTGGGATGGCTGCTTTCCGCCCTTGGCGTTTTCATTCGCGATATTAGTCAGCTAGTAGCAATAATGGTCCAAATGCTCATGTTCTTAAGTCCTATTTTCTATTCTCTGGACTCACTTCCGCCGGGCTGGCAGAGTTTCTTGACTCTCAACCCGTTGAGTCCCATTATCGAGGCGACAAGAGACGTATTGCTGTTTAGCCGCCCTCCGTCGACTGGCTATGTTTTAGTCGCAATTCCATTGTCAGTCGTAGCGTGCGAATTGGCATTTCGTGTCTTTCAACGGGCTAAGCCAGCGTTCGCCGATGTACTATGAATGCCAGCCCACAACAGCAGGTGAAAGTCTCAACTCCCCTAATTTAGCTGATTTTTAATTTCAGATGGCTGAACCAGTAACTCAAGACTACAGGAAGGGCAAGACGGGAGAAGTTGTCCTCAGTGGACTTGGAAAGTGCTATAGGATTTATAAGCGTCCTCAAGACAGACTTAGGGAAGGCCTTGGTTTCCGCCGCAGAAGTCGACACACACAGTTTTGGGCCCTGCGAAACATAGACCTAACAATCAGAAAGGGGGAGACTTGGGGCATTATCGGAAAGAATGGAAGCGGCAAGAGCACATTGCTACAGATTCTCTGTGGAACAGTCCAACCCACCGAAGGCTATGTTCATACCGAGGGAAGGATAGCCGCGCTACTTGAATTAGGAGCAGGATTCAACCCCGAATTCACCGGAGAGGAGAACATCGCACTGAATGCTTCACTCCTCGGGCTCACTGACGATGAGATTGCCGCTCTACACGACGAGATCGTTGCGTTTGCAGACATTGGAGACTTTATAAATCAGCCCGTCAAAAAGTACTCCAGTGGCATGTTTGTACGACTTGCGTTTGCCATAGCTAGCCATGCGGATCCCGACATACTAGTAGTTGATGAAGCGCTCAGCGTGGGCGACATCGCATTTCAGAATAAGTGCATCAACAGAATAAAGTATCTTCGAGACAGGGGAATGACACTCATATTTGTTAGCCACGATCTCAGTCGCCTTCAGCTTATCTGCGATCAAGCCGCTTGGCTTCATCAGGGACAACTAATGGCTACTGGAGAGCCAATTCGTGTTTGTCAGGACTATTATTCTTTTACCGCTACACAAGAGTGCATTAATGCAGATTGCGACACTACTCCATTAGTTCCTCAGCACGAGACTGGCTCTGCCCGTTTTATTTCGTTAATGCTGAAAAGCGAATATCCCTTGGATGCTTCGAATACTGTCTCTCAAGGCGAATCACTAGGCTTGCAGTTTGAGCTAGAAGCGATAGAGAACCTTGAAGATCTGGTCTTCGCGATAAGCATCTACGCCACTGATGGGACATGGATGATTGGGCAAACAAGTCTGGACGAAGGCGTAAAGTCGCCAGGTATAGCATCAGGACGAACAATCATTGGACAAATATGTTTTGACACCCTTTATCTATCACCGGGGGACTACCAGGCATGCATTGGGGCCTACAGCAAGGATCTATCTATATTGTATGCATTGACTGACTTGCACCTTGCATTCAGTGTTCGGGCTAGCATTCCTCGCTGGGGAAAATATTATCAGCCCTGTAGGTGGACTCTGACAGAGTCTCAATGATTTCAAGAATAGCAACGAAGTTCATTTTTCTCAACCCCTATCAATGTCATCCGTCAGAAAAGCACTTACCGGCATCCAAAGACGATCCTCCACAGGAGAGTCGCGATGGCATCATCATTATATCGCACTTAGCCTGATCGACAGATGGATGCGTGAAGAAGCCTACGCATATGCAGAAGGAACCTTGCTTGATTATGGATGTGGAGCACAGCCTTACCGGGAGCTCTTGGCGGGAAGGATAACTAATTATATTGGAGTAGACGTAGCTGCTGCAGGTGGAGTAAAATTAGACTTGATCATTAGACCAGGCGAGCCTGTACCACTCGCAGACAAGACGATTGACACGATTCTATCAACTCAGACACTGGAACATGTACACAGCCCCGTAGACTACATGTCTGAATGCCACAGACTCCTTCGGCCTGGTGGTCACCTGATTTTGACGGTTCCTATGCAGTGGCGTATGCATGAACAGCCCTATGACTACTGGAGATTCACACGTCATGGAGTTACGTCACTAGTGCATGATGCCGGCATGAATCTCTGTGCGATCTCACCGTGTGGGGGGGCATGGGCGTTAATCGGGCAAGTGATTAATAGCCACCTCTCCGAGACGCGCCGAGGATCCAAAGCAATCTTTGGTATAGTAAATCAATTAGCTCTTTGGGCCGATAATACCTGGCATGACGAAGAAGAGACTTTAGGCTGGATGTGCATAGCACAACGCCCCCGTCCCATCGAGTAATCTACTGGATACTTATTCCCGATCATGCAAGAATCCTTGACCTCCCCCAGATCCGAAGACAGTGACTACTCGGGTCCCAGCAACATGCCCTGCCCGATCTGCCATAACCCCGGGACAGAGTCATTATACCTTATTAACGGCTTTGAAATAGTAGAATGTCCGGAATGCAAGTGCAACTATGTCAAGAACTCTCCCACTGAACAAGAGTTGACTGCCTATTACTCTCGAAAAGAATGGTTTGAAGGTGGTGAGCTTGGTGGATACATAAGCTATGATGAACAGACAGAGCATGGTCTAGTCTTAATCAAAGACTTGATTCAGAGCCATGGGAGGAATGCAGGAAGCATTCTCGATGTCGGCTGTGGATATGGCAGTCACCTCAAGATTGCCGCCGAAATGGGATGGAGCTGTTTTGGGATAGAGGTTAGTGAACATGCCCGCAACGTTGCCATTGAGCGACTCGGAAGCGACGCCACGATTGTAGCCGATGTTGAAGATCTTATTCCCCATGCTTTTAACATCGTGCTAATGCTTGATGTCCTAGAACATCTTGCAGATCCATACAAGCTATTCTATTCTCTTTTTGCTCGTGGAGCTATACGCACAGGAACTCAGATAATTGTAACAACGCCTAATGTAGAGTCTTGTCGAGCAAAAGCAGACAGGGCCGCCTGGACATATCTTCACCCGCCTTCGCACCTAACCTACTTCGGGCCCACAAGTCTGGGAGTTCTCTTTAGATCATTGCGTTTTAGCTCGGTAGAGATGAAAGGACTTCATAAGATTGCCGAGACGCCTGAAGACGCAACAGATATCTCCTCCTATGATGGAGTTTATCTAAAGGCGAGCGGCAGTGATTTTTCTGGGTTTATGCAAGAAAGGTATGTACCGTCAACTTGGTCAGAGATAGCAGAGTACGAGCATCTGCCGAGATATCAATTGGCCTGTCAAATGGCTGATGGCAAGAAGGTGCTTGATTTTGGATGCGGCACTGGGTATGGCACTGCAATGCTGGCCACTCGCGCATCCAAAGCGCTCGGCGTTGACATCGACGCTTCTGCGTTGAACTGGGCACGCTTAAGTCACAGGCGGCCCAATCTAGAATATCAGCGAAATGAGACATTTATGAGCGAATACGGGGACGATCTGTTTGACCTAATTACCTGCTATGAAATGATTGAACATGTCAATGAAGAGGATCAAGTGCGCACAATAAACGCACTCTCGAGACTCCTTCGCCCCGACGGGGCCCTCTTGATCTCAACACCGAATCCTGATATTACATCTTTATATGGAGCGAACCCTTATCATCTGCGCGAGAGAAGTCGCAACGAGTTCCTAGAGCTTCTTGGGGGCCACTTCAGGCATCTCCAAATCGTGGACCAATATGCCCTAGCAGGAATATTCTTTTCCAGCAATCAAGAAACATATTCTATACAACCCCTAAACGGCGGGGACCTCAAAGATGCGATTCCATTGGCCTACATTGCCATATGCTCACACAAGCCGATAGAGAATATCGGGAGCTGTGGATACCTAGATATTAAGCGTGATTATATTTCTACTAGGCTAAGAGCGCAGCATAGGCTCGTGGAGGCTCAGCTCGATGCTTATCAGAAATTGATGACTAACAAGTCTCTGCATTCCGAAATCCAAGCGACACAAGCAAGCCATGCCTCCCTAGAACAATCTAAACATGAAATCGAGATACGTAGTCAATCGATTATTTCTACACTTGAACAGCAGTTGGATGCAAGGTTACAGCAAATAAGTGATCAAGAGCTGCGCGTGACTGAACTCGAAAGATGTCTTGAGCTTGAGAGGAATACCCGGTGGGCACGCTTAGGACAATACTTACGCCGCAGAGGTCTAACCCAAAGTCCAATAGCAAGGGTGGCGTGGAATATCGCAAGACGTTTTCCAATGAACTTGAATAGACGAAACAACCTACTTGATTCGAAGGGCGAGGACATATCCCCTGCTCTTCTGCAACACAATGATGATGCATATTTTGTACGTCGCTCATGTCAGACTTCGTCATCAAGACCCACCATTCTGCATGCAATCGCAAACTTCTGCCTAGGAGGCTCTTCTAGGCTGGTAGTTGATCTTATCGAGGCGCTTGACGAAGATTACAATCAGCCGATCGCAACTCGCCATATCCCTCGCCCGCCTGCTTACCTGAATCTAACTATCCATGAATACCCTAATCCATCTAGCTTTCAAGCCTTTGAAGCATTGCTTGATAAGTATAATCCATGCATCGTGCATGTACATTATTGGGGTGACTGCGATCAAGACTGGTATGATCACGTTTTCCGCGCTTGCGAGAAAAGTAGGATCCCCGTCATACAGAATATTAATACGCCCGTTGCCCCCTACCGTTCCTCATCAGTGGTTCGCAATGTATATGTTAGCGAGTACGTGAGGCGTTCTTTTGGATTAAATGATAATCAATCAACCGTAATATATCCCGGGTCGGACTTGAGACATTTTTCAGCTGAAGATCTCAGTATGCCCTGCGAGGACTGCATTGGCATGGTCTATCGGCTCGAAGGCGACAAACTCAACTCAAATTCAATAGATGCGTTCATTAAAGTGGCACTCCGAAGGCCTTCAACAAAGTGTCTTATTGTCGGGGATGGTAGTCTTAAGTCTACCTATGAGCAACTTGTCTCTCAATCTGGAGTGACATCGAATTTTATATTCCCTGGATTTGTATCGTACGACGAACTGCCACGATGGTATAGACAAATGAGTATCTTCGTTGCACCAGTATGGAAAGAGAGTTTCGGTCAGGTCTCTTCATTTGCAATGAATATGGGGCTTCCAGTTGTCGGCTACTCCGTAGGAGCACTTCCATCCATTGTTGGCGATGAAGAGCTATTGGCGTCACTTGGGGATAGTGATGGCCTTGCTGAAATTATCATATCTCTTTTGGATGACCGAGAGCGGAGGATCAAGATCGGTCTGCGCAACCACAATAAAGCTCAATCAGAGTACTCGGTGGAGGCAATGACTAGAAGATACGCCAACCTTTATTTCTCAGTCATAAGCTCTGGGAGTGCATCTTGAAAATCGCAATCTTTGTCCACTGCTTTTTTCCCGAGCATTTCTATGGCACCGAGACCTATACCCTCAATATTGCGAAGTATCTTCAGAAAGTTGGCCATTCAGTAACGATAGTCTCGGCGGTTTTCCCAGGAGAGCCATCACTTAGCGAGGCAATAAGCGCCTATTTGTTTAGCGACCTTGATGTGATCACTATTGACAAGAATTTTCTCCCTCACAGGAGAGTTCGAGATACCTATTTCCAGCCGGACATCTCTGTACACTTAGACAGTATCTTGACGCGACTGGAACCCGATATAATCCTTGTAACTCATCTGATTAATCATACGGCTGTGTTGCTTGATCTAGCGAGGGACAGGCGCATTCCCATGGTTGCCACGATGACTGATTTCTTCGGATTTTGTTTTACAAATAAGCTAGAAGATGCTACAGGATCACTCTGCCGTGGACCGAACCGCTCCCGCAGTAATTGTATGGCCTGTTATTTAAAGCTCGCGAAGTCATCACTAAACAAGTGGCCCCTAGTTTCCTTTCTCCGCCGACGCCTGCCGTTGGGGATGTTTAGTCGAGTCTTGATGCTTGCATCGCACCTTCATATTCTACGATCTAAAGATCTAGTTCACCTCATTCAAGATATGCAGGACCGTCCAAAAGTGCTCTTGGACAGGTACAACAGATCTTACGCCATGGCCATTGCTCCCACACAGTTTCTTGCCAATGCATATCGACTCAATGGTTTTACAATGCCAACAACTGTCCAGTGGTTTGGTGTGGATATCGACCGCACACCCAAGCCAGTTCGCTCACCAGATACACCTCTGCGTATTGGGTATATAGGCCAGCTCGCTGCGCACAAGGGTGTTGATCTTCTAGTCGAAGCATTTCAGAGTCTTCAGCCATGCAATGCGGAACTACTTATCTACGGATCAGTGAATCAAGACGTGACTTACTCTAGGCACCTTAAGAAGCTGGCTCAAGAGAAGGTAAGTTTTCTTGGCACATTCGAGCCAACCGACATGGGTAGAATCATGAATGAGCTAGATATACTGATAATTCCTTCCAGATGGTATGAGAATAGCCCGCTAGTATTGCTCTACGCCCTTGCCACTCATACACCCGTCATAGTTTCTAGAGTAGATGGTTTAACAGAGTTCCTAGATGAGGGTGTCAATGGCTATTCGTTTGAACGGGGAAGTATACCTGAGCTAAGCAAGGTGCTGCAGAGATTCATCATAGATCCATCTCTTGCATCCAGGCTTTCTCGCTCGACAAGCTATGACCGCACAACTGAAGATATGGCTACGGATTTATCGAAGCAGCTGGAAGTCGCACTGCGCAGCAAATAGGACTGGCATATACAAGCCAGACAGGTATTGCGCCTGCCTGACGATTGATGGCGGATCTTATTTGGAGTATCAATCTGATGTCAGCTTCCGCAACAGGCGCGGTGACTTTATGGAAGTTACTTCTTTTGGGCTGGTCTTCCAACGGCCCACACCAACGGCGCTACTAATACCGACTGTGGCTCCTCCGGTGACATAGTGATCTACACAACCCCTCGCTGGTCAAAAGCAGGCAAATCGCCTCAATCAACGCAGATGAACCTGCTAGACCTCCTTGTAGACATGGGCCCACCGCCAGCAGAGTTCGGCGGCATAGCAGCGGTCGCGCAGGTACCGCATGGCCGCAATGAAACTGCTACGGCTCACCGGCTTTCAGTCAATCGAACAGACGTGCAGACGGCGATGCACAACAGCGCGGCTGGGATGATGCGGCTACTGCCACAGCTCACCCGTGGTAATCCTATGAATCAGCCCTGGCGAAAAGTGGGGCGAAGGCAACGTTGCCCAGTCTCCATAGCGCCGTATTCGGGTGGAGCCTCAGCCCGTGAACAAAGAGCCGAGTCAGAATGTTGAGTAACGGCGACGGAAGTAGTAGCTGACCCCAGGGCTGATTCAAAGTGCGTCAGAGGCGCTCTGGCTCTGGTGCGCCCCATGGGGTGAACTGAGCAGGCTTACCCCTGCTTGGTGACTGAAATCGCCTCTGGCCGCAACCGATCTCCATCTGATCAGCTATCTCAAGGCCATTCCGGACGCCCGCATGCGCCCGGGCGTGCGCTTTCCGGCTTGGTATCTGCTGCTGGTGGCGGTGCTGGGAATCCTCAGCCGCTGCCAGAGCTTGCGGGATCTGGAACGCTTTGCCCGCCGGCACCACGGTGCTCTCACCAAGGCGCTTTGCCTGGAGCTGCGGCGTCCGCCATCGGATTCCACCTTCCGCTACTTCGGGCCTCCTGAGAAAAGCCAGATCCACTGCGGCGCAATGGATGTGAGCAGTTTTCTCAGGAGGCCCGATGTAGGCCTCCATGATCACGGCGTACAGGGCCTGATCGACCCGGCGGCGGGGCTCAAGGATCGAGGGCAGGAAGCTTCCGGCTCGCAGTTTGGGGATCTGCAGCGCGATGTCCCCCAGGGCTGATTCAAAGTATGTGACAGGTCCACGTGCCGGGCTGTCGTCATCGGGTTCGATGGCTGCGGTCATCCTTCGTCCGTGCTCGACACCGCAACTGCTGCAACCGATCTCGATCTGATCAGCTTCCTCAAGGCGATC
>JBJTWS010000014.1:0-11389 GCA_046081905.1 Synechococcus sp.
CTCGGCCTGGCGGTCGGTGAGCATGCCGGCAGTGACGCAGGCCTCCAGGCCCAGCTCCCGCACACCCCGCACCATCTGCAGCATCGCCTCGAACGGGGCCCCGTCGCGAATCTCCCGCCAGGCCCAGCCCATGCAGAAGCGGTGGGCGCCGGCCTCCCTGGCCGCCCGCGCGCGCGCCAGCACCGGCTCCACATCGAGCTCGGGCCGGCCGGCCACATCGCTGCTGTGGTGCATCGACTGGGGGCAGTAGGCGCAGTCCTCCTCGCAGCCGCCGGTCTTCACGCTGAGCAGCGAGGCCAGCTGCACCCGGTAGCCGGGGTTGGCCTCGCGGTGCACCGCCTGGGCCCGCCACAGCAGCTCCAGCAGGGGCAGCTCCAGCAGCGCCTGGATCTCGGCCCGGCTCCAGTCGTGGCGGGTGGGCACGTGCGGGGTGGCGGTCACAGGCAGTGGAAACGACTGGGTTGGTGACGGAGCTCAGGGCAGGGCCTGGAGTCTCAGGGCAGGGCCGCGATGCCGCCGAACCGGCGCTGGCGGCTCTGGTAGTCCCGCAGAGCACAGAGCAGGGCGGCCTCGTCGAAATCGGGCCAGAGCACCTCGGTGATGTGCAGCTCGGCGTAGGCCAGCTGCCACAGCAGGAAATTGCTGAGCCGCTGCTCGCCGCTGGTGTGGATCAGCAGGTCGGGATCGGCCTCCCCGGCGGTGTGCAGCTCGGCGGCGAAGCTCCGCTCATCGATGGCGGCCGGATCCAGCTCCCCGGCCGCCACCCGCTGCGCCAGCCGCCGCGCCGCCAGCACCAGCTCGCTGCGGCCGCCGTAGTTGGTGCACACATTGAAGTGGATGCCGCGGTTGGCGGCGGTGCGCTCGGTGGCCTCCGCGATCCGCTGCCGCAGCCGCTCCGGCAGGGGCTCGAGATCCCCCAGAAAGCGGATCCGCACCTGCTCGCGCTCCAGCCCCTCCAGCTCCCGCGCCAGCACCTTCTCGAACAGGGCCATCAGGAAGCTCACCTCCTCGCCGGGGCGGTTCCAGTTCTCGGTGGAGAAGGCGTAGGCGGTGAGGGCGCCGATGCCCCAGTCGCTGCAGAGGCGGAGGGTGTTCTTCAGGGCGGCCACGCCGGCCCGGTGACCCATCACCCGCGGCAGGCCCCGCTGGCGGGCCCAGCGGCCGTTGCCGTCCATAATCACCGCCACGTGGGCCGGCAACCGCTCCGGATCCAGCGCCCGCGGCAGCGGCGTTACCGCCGACTGGGGGGAAGGCTGGGAAGAGCTGGTCGCCAGGGCGCGACTCATCCGCGGGAATCCGGCGTGTCCTTTCCCACGCTACGTCCCGTGCTCGAAGCGAGGGCCTCGCTGAGCAGGTCGTGCAGGCGGCTGCTGGTGATCGGCCGCTCCAGCCGCCCCTGGCAGGCGAGCGAGAGCGTGCCCGTTTCCTCGGACACCACGATGCAGAGGCAGCGATCAAAGCGCTCGGTGATGCCCAGCGCCGCCAGGTGGCGGGTGCCGTAGCGGTTGATGCCCTGGCGCGAGAGCGGCAGGATCACCCCCGCCGCCACGATCCGGTTCGCCTTCACCAGCACCGCCCCGTCGTGCAGGGGCGTGTCGGTGGCGAAGAGGTTCAGCAGCAGATCCACCGAGAGCTGCGCGTCCAGCGGGATGCCGGGGTTGAGGAAGTCCTCCGGCCGCAGGTCGCTGCCCAGGTCCACCAGCATCAGCGCTCCGCGCCGGCTCTGGGAGAGGCGCCCCGCCGCCTCGCTCAGCACCGCCACCGAACCGGAGGCCAGGGCATCGCGGCCGTGGTTGCCGAACAGCACATCCAGCCGGCCGGTGCCGAGCAGCTCCATCAGCCGCCGCAGTTCCCCCTGCCAGAGGATCGCCAGGGCCAGGCTGCAGGCCAGCACCAGCGCATCCACCAGCTTGGTGGTGAGCGGCAGGTTGGCGGAGCGCTGCACCACCCAGGCCAGGGCCACCAGGAACAGGTAGCCCCGCAGCAGCCAGAGGGTGCGGGCCTCCGTGACCCGGCCCAGCACCAGCACACCGAGGGCGGTGGCGCAGAGGAGATCCAGCAGCAGGCGGGGGTCGACGAGCCGCAGCCAGACCACGAGGAAGGGGGTAGCCGTGGGGCTCAGGTTACCGCCGTGAGCCGGGCGGGCAGCACGTCGTAGCGCAGAAGGTCCTCCGGCTGCTCACGGCGCTGCACCACCTCGGCGATGCCGTTGTGCACCAGCACCGCCGCCGGCCGCGGGATGCGGTTGTAGTTCGAGCCCATCGAGGCGTTGTAGGCGCCGGTGGCGAGCACCGCCAGCACATCCCCCCGCTCCGCCCGGGGCAGGGCCACGTCCTTGAGCAGCACGTCGCCGGATTCGCAGTGCTTGCCCGCCACGGTCACCGTTTCGAGGCCGGTGGTGTCGCAGGGGCGATCCGCCAGCAGGGCCGTGTACTGCGATTGGTAGGTGATCGGCCGCGGGTTGTCGCTCATGCCGCCATCCACCGAGAGGTAGGTGCGCAGGCCGGGGATCTCCTTGCGGCTGCCCACCGCGTAGAGGGTCACCCCGGCGGTGGCCACCAGGGAGCGGCCGGGTTCGCACAGCAGCCGCGGCAGCTCCAGGCCCCGGGCCGTGCAGGCCTCGGCCACGGCCACGGCCACGCCCCGCACCCACTCCTCGATGCTCGGCGGATCATCCGAGGCCACGTAGCGGATGCCGAGGCCGCCGCCCACGTTCAGATCCGTCACCGGATGGCCGAGGGAGCGGGCCAGGGCCAGGGCATCGGCCATCACCCCGGCCAGGTCGCGGTGGGGCTGCAGCTCGAAGATCTGGGAGCCGATGTGGGCATGCAGGCCCGTGAGGGTGCCCCAGGGGCAGCCCTGCAGGTGGCGCAGCACCGTCTCGAGCTGGTCGGGATCGAAGCCGAACTTGCTGTCGAGGTGGCCGGTGCGGATGTATTCGTGCGTGTGGCACTCGATCCCGGGCGTGAAGCGCAGCATCAGCCGCACGGGGTTCTCCAGCCGGGGCGCCAGTTCCGCGAGCAGCTCCAGATCGAGCCAGTTGTCCACCACCACGGTGGCGCCGCGGCGGGCCGCCAGCTCCAGCTCCTCGCTGGATTTGTTGTTGCCGTGCAGCACGATCCGCTCCGGCGGCATGCCGCCCTCCAGGGCCGTGAGCAGCTCGCCGGCGGACACCGCATCGAGGCCCAGGCCCTCGGAGGCCACCAGGGCCGTGATCGCCAGGGAGCTGTTGGCCTTGGAGGCGTAGAGGGCCAGAGCGGGGCCGGGGTAGTGGGCCGCCAGGGCCTCGCGGTAGGCGCGGCAGGTGGCCCGCAGGGTGGCCTCATCGAGCACGTAGAGCGGTGTGCCGTAGGTGCGGGCCAGCTCGCTCAGGCCGCAGCCGCCCACCACCAGGCGCCCCTCGGGATCGAGGGCGGCGCTGATCGGCGCCAGGTTGCGGTTGGGGCTGGCCAGGTCGCCGTTCTCCTCATAGGGGCGCCCCAGCGGGACGCGAGGATCGCTGGCACCGGGCGCCTCCGTGGTGGGGTCCTGCTGAGCCGCTGTCATGACCATGGCGAGAGTCCCAACCGGCGAGGGGGCGTGGGCGGAAGGATCGGATCCCGAATGTACGGAAGCTCCGGCGGAGCCGGCGTTGCGCCGGCTCGGCCCCGCCGATGTGGCGGCCTGCCACCGGCTGGATCAGGCGAGCCTCGGCGGCCTCTGGAGCGAGGCGCAGTGGGCCACGGAGCTGGCGGAGCCCAACCGCCCCTGCCTGGGGCTGTGGCGGGGGGAGGAGCTGCGCGCCCTGGCCTGCGGCTGGCTGATCCTCGAGGAGCTGCACATCAGCGTGGTGGCGGTGGACCCGCGCCACCGCCGCTGCGGCCTCGGGCGGCAGGTGCTGCAGAACCTTCTGGCGGAGGCGGCCCGCCGGGGAGCGGAGCGGGCCACCCTCGAGGTGGGAAGCGGCAACACCGCGGCGCGGGCGCTCTACGCGGCCCTGGGCTTCCGGGAAGCGGGGATCCGTCGTGGTTATTACCGCAACGGCGAGGACGCCCTGATCGAATGGCTGAACCTTTCCGCCCCGGCCGGCCCCACCCCCTGACGCCCGCCGCACCCCCCGGGGCAGGCGACCGATCCGCGAGTTCGGTTTCCCGGATTTTTCTATCGCAGAACCGGCAACATCAGCCTGGGTTGGCTATGCTGTCAACAAGCGCAAACCTTTGGCAGCACTGCGGTTTTCCCCATCGCCCCCCGCAACGCGCAGGAGCGGCTCACCCCTGATAGGTTGGTGAGCACGTGCAACAGGCCCCGCCCCATGTTCGAGCGGTTTACCGAGAAGGCCATCAAGGTGATCATGCTGGCCCAGGAGGAGGCCAGACGCCTGGGTCACAACTTCGTGGGCACCGAGCAGATCCTGCTGGGGCTGATCGGCGAGGGCACCGGCGTGGCCGCCAAGGTGCTCAAGTCGATGGGGGTGAACCTCAAGGACGCCCGCGTGGAGGTGGAGAAGATCATCGGCCGCGGCTCCGGCTTCGTGGCGGTGGAGATCCCCTTCACCCCCCGGGCCAAGCGGGTGCTGGAGCTCTCCCTGGAGGAGGCCCGCCAGCTGGGGCACAACTACATAGGCACCGAACACCTGCTGCTGGGCCTGATCCGCGAGGGCGAGGGCGTGGCCGCCCGGGTGCTCGAGAACCTCGGCGTGGACCTGGCCAAGGTGCGCACCCAGGTGATCCGCATGCTCGGCGAAACCGCCGAGGTGGCCGCCGGCGGCGGCGGCAAGGGCTCCACCAAGACCCCCACCCTCGATGAGTTCGGCAGCAACCTCACCCAGCAGGCCGCCGAGGGCAAGCTCGATCCGGTGGTGGGCCGCC
The DNA here is from genome assembly GCA_046081905.1 of Synechococcus sp. Lineage (GTDB taxonomy): Bacteria > Cyanobacteriota > Cyanobacteriia > PCC-6307 > Cyanobiaceae > CBW1002. The sequence continues at coordinate 4,851 of JBJTWS010000014.1, forward strand.
AGCACGAGATCGACCGGGTGATCCAGATCCTCGGCCGCCGCACCAAGAACAATCCGGTGCTGATCGGCGAGCCCGGCGTGGGCAAAACCGCCATCGCCGAGGGCCTCGCCCAGCGGATCACCACCGGCGACGTGCCGGACATCCTCGAGGACAAGCGCGTTCTCACCCTCGACATCGGCCTGCTGGTGGCCGGCACCAAGTACCGCGGGGAGTTCGAGGAGCGCCTCAAGAAGATCATGGAGGAGATCCGGGGCGCCGGAAACGTGATCCTCGTGATCGACGAGGTGCACACCCTGATCGGCGCCGGTGCCGCCGAGGGTGCCATCGACGCCGCCAACATCCTCAAGCCGGCCCTGGCCCGCGGTGAGCTGCAGTGCATCGGCGCCACCACGCTCGATGAATACCGCAAGCACATCGAGCGCGACGCCGCCCTCGAGCGCCGCTTCCAGCCGGTGATGGTGGGCGAGCCCTCCGTGGTGGACACGATCGAGATCCTGCGGGGTTTGCGGGAGCGCTACGAGCAGCACCACCGCCTCAAGATCTCCGACGAAGCCCTGGTGGCCGCCGCCACCCTCGGCGATCGCTACATCTCCGATCGCTTCCTGCCGGACAAGGCCATCGACCTGATCGATGAGGCCGGCAGCCGCGTGCGCCTGCTCAATTCCAAGCTGCCCCCCGCCGCCAAGGAGGTGGACAAGCAGCTGCGGGCGGTGCAGAAGGAAAAGGAAGATGCCGTGCGCGAGCAGGACTTCACCAAGGCCGGTGAACTGCGCGACAAGGAGGTGGAACTGCTCGAGCAGATCCGCTCGATCCTGCAGGCCCGCAAGGATGAGGAACCCGCGGAAGGGGCCACCAGCGAGGCCGAGGCCCCTGCCGCCCTCGAGGCCGGCACCGATGGCGAGCGCCATCCCCTCGTGACCGAGGAGGACATCGCCCAGATCGTGGCCTCCTGGACCGGCGTGCCGGTGCAGAAGCTCACCGAGAGCGAATCGGTGAAGCTGCTCAACATGGAGGAGACCCTCCACCAGCGGCTGATCGGCCAGGACGAGGCGGTGAAGGCCGTGTCGAAGGCGATCCGCCGTGCCCGGGTGGGCCTCAAGAACCCCAACCGCCCGATCGCCAGCTTCATCTTCTCCGGCCCTACCGGCGTGGGCAAAACCGAGCTCACCAAGTCGCTGGCGGCCTACTTCTTCGGCAGCGAGGAGGCGATGATCCGCCTCGACATGTCCGAATTCATGGAGCGCCACACGGTCAGCAAGTTGATCGGTTCGCCTCCGGGCTACGTGGGCTTCAACGAGGGCGGTCAGCTCACCGAGGCCGTGCGCCGGCGGCCCTACACCGTGGTGCTGTTCGATGAGATCGAGAAGGCCCACCCCGATGTGTTCAACCTGCTGCTGCAGCTGCTGGAAGACGGCCGTCTGACCGACTCCAAGGGCCGCACGGTGGACTTCAAGAACACCCTGATCATCATGACCTCGAACATCGGTTCGAAGGTGATCGAGAAGGGCGGCGGCGGCCTCGGCTTCGAGTTCGGCGGCGGCGACGCGAAGGAAACCCAGTACAATCGCATCCGCATGCTGGTGAACGAGGAGCTGAAGCAGTACTTCCGCCCCGAGTTCCTCAACCGTCTCGACGAGATCATCGTCTTCCGCCAGCTCAGCCGCGACGAGGTGAAGGAGATCGCCGAGATCCTGCTCAAGGAGGTGTTCGGCCGCATGCGCGAGAAGGGGATCGACCTCTCCGTCACCGGGGCGTTCAAGGAGCGCCTGGTGGAGGAGGGCTACAACCCCAGCTACGGCGCCCGCCCGCTGCGTCGTGCCGTGATGCGTCTGCTCGAGGATTCGCTGGCGGAGGAATTCCTCTCCGGCCGGATCGGCGAAGGCGACACCGCCGTGGTGGATGTGGACGAGACCAAGCAGGTGGTGATCCGCAAGCAGGGCGCCCTGCCGGTGCCCGAGCTCGCCGGCGCCACCGCCTGATCAGGCGGGCCAGGCGGATCAGTCGCGGTTGCGGGGGGGCTTGCCGTCTCCCCGCAGTAGCTGTTGTTCCCAGCCCGCCAGGCGCCGTTCCGCCGCCAGGCTGAGCAGGGCCAGGGCAGAGCCCCCCACCAGGGCCGGCAGCGAGTGGAACCAGGCCACTCCGGCCAGGCTTCCCCATAGGGGCACCGCCAGCCAGGGCCGCCAGCGGCGGATGCCCTCCAGGGCACTGCGGCAGGAGCGGCACTGCAGCGTGTGGGCCACCTCCCGCTCCATCAGCGCGCTGCGCTCCAGCCGCTCCGGCAGGGGCTGATCGGGGAAGGGATCGGCGGCGAACTGGTCCACCCACTCGTGCAGGGCCTTCACGTACACATCGGCGCCGGTGGCCAGGGTGTAGGCCCGCGCCGCAGAGCCGCTGCGGCCGCGGGCCTCCAGCACCCGCTCCTGCCAGTGGAGGAAGAGCTGGTCGTCTTCCAGCACGCGGTGGTTGGCGAGGTGCTGCAGCCAGCGGGGCCGCAGGCCCAGCAGCCGCCGCGGCCAGGGGGAGGAGAAGCGGAAGGGGAAGCGGGCCAGGATGCGGCAGCGGCCGCGGCGGATCGGCACCGCATACACCACCGTGAGGATGCGGGCGAAGCCCGGGGCCGTGAGGTCGTGGACGAGCAGCGCCGGCGCCTGGAAGGTGGTGGCCTGGCTGCCCAGCGCCCCCCGCCGCGGCCCCTCCGGCCAGCTGCCGCGGAAGCCCTCCGGCCCGAAGGCCGTGAGTTCGGCCCGCACCGGCGCCCCGTTGGCGCGGTTGCCCACGGTGCGGTGGTGGGTGAAGGGCACATGGCTCACGTCCACCACGTTCTCCAGCAGGGTGAGCGCATCCATGGGCAGGTCGCGGAAGGTGTCCTGCACCAGCCAGGGCTCGCCCTCCTCCTCAAGGGCCGGCACCAGCAGCAGCGGCACCGCCCCCGCCTCGGCCGCCTCGCCGGCGAACACGAACAGCAGCCCCTGGGCCTCGGCGGTGGCGTAGGCGCGGCAGGCGGTGCGGGGGGAGGCCAGGGCCGCTTCGGCGGACTCATCGTCGGCCTGGGGGATGCGGGTGCAGCGGCCGCTGCCCTCGAAGCTCCAGCCGTGGTACGGGCACTCCAGCTCGCCGCGCTCGTTCAGGCGCCCGTCGCTGAGGGGCACGAGCCGGTGGGGGCACACATCCGCGAAGGCCCGCCAGCGGCCGGCCGCCGCCTCCCACCAGAGCACCAGGTCCTGCTCCAGCAGGGTGAAGGCCTGGGGGCGGCGCTGGTCGAGATCGGCCAGGCAGGCCACCGGATACCAGTGGCGCCTCCAGTCCACCGCGGCGGGCAGGGCAGGGGACACGGCGGAGGCGGCAAAGGGAGGCCGCATCCTGGCAAGCGCGCCCGGGCCGCTGAGGGGCGCGCTACTGGGGCTGGGCGGCCTGCTCCGCCGGCAGGCCGCAGGAGGGGCAGAAGGGATAGAAGGTGGTGTGGCGCAGCTGGCAGCGGGGACACACCATCGCCAGGTTGAGGCCGCAGTAGCTGCAGTAATTCAGCGCCTCCGGCGCCAGCTTCGGCAGGCCCCGCTCGCAGCTGGGGCACTGGTGGCGCCCGAGCGCCTGCAGGGCCTGCTCGTAGCGGATCTGGCGGCGCCGCTCCTCCTGGGAGGCCTCCAGTTCCGCCTGCTTGCGGGCGGCATAGCTGCGCAGGGTCTGGATCAGGGCCCGGCCGCCGAGGTAGGTGAGTAGAACGCCGATGCCGTAGCGGATGTAGGCCCTGAAGCTGCTGGGCAGATAGGGCACCAGCTCGAAGAAGAAGGCAAACAGCGCAAACAGCAGAAAGCCCCACACGAAGGGCCACTGCTCGCTGCCGCGGTGGCGGCGGAACAGCCACACCGCCAGGGCCAGCACCGGCAGCACGAACGCCAGCCGGATCAGAAAGGCCCGCAGCTCCGCCCATTCCCGCGCCCGCTGGAACTTCCGCTCCGCCTCGGCGCGCAGCGCCTCGATCCGCTGCTGCTGCGGCCGCACCGCCAGCCGGAAGCCCGCCTCCTCCTGCTGCAGGCGGCCCACCCGCGCCTGGATCTCCTCCTGGCGGTTCAGCAGCCGGTCGAGCTCCGCCGCCCGCTGCACCACCGCCGGGTTCTGGGCCGACTGCTCCGTGGCGGAGCGGGCCGCCCGCCAGTTCTCGAAGCTGGTGCGGGCCCGCCCGTACGACTGCTCCGCCGCCTGCAACTCCTGCTGCGCCGCCTGGAGCTGCTGCTCCACGCGGGAGCGCTGCTCCTCGGTGGGGCGGATCTGCTGCTCGATCCGCTCGATCGCCGGCTGATCGGTGAAGTCGGCCAGCTGGGGCTGGCGCGAGAGCAGCGGCAGATCGGCGATCAGGCTGGCGCCCACCTGGATGAGGAAGTAGGCGAACAGCAGGGCCACCACCCACTGCCCGAAACGGATCAGCCGCTCCGGACCGCGCTGGGGATTCACCATGGCGCTCTCCGCCACCGATCGGGCAGCTTCACGCTAGATACGGCAGCGGGTTGCGGCCCTCAGCTGGAGGCGGAGGTGTAGTGGCGCAGCGCCTGGCGCCAGAGCAGCCGGCTGGCCGCCAGGGCCAGGGCCGCAAAGGCAAGAGCGCCGAGGGCCCAGAGGGGCGCCGCCCGCCCCAGGATCGCCTCGGCCGGCACGCTGGTGAGAAACGCCACCGGCAGCACCAGGGTGAACACCAGCCGCAGCGCCACCGGATAGGCACTGAGGGGGTAGCGGCCGGCCACCAGCACCGTGCGCAGCACCTCGGTGGCGTTCCACACCTTCACGAACCAGAGGCTCAGGGCCGCCAGCAGGAACCAGAGGCTGTAGAGGATCACCACCGCCGCCAGCAGCAGCACGCCCGCCAGCAGCAGCCCCGCCGGCGCGAAGGCCGTGCCGGCGTGCACCGCCCCCCAGCCGATCAGCAGCAGGCCCGCCGCCAGGCCCGGCAGCCCCCAGGGGGAACAGTGGCGGGTGGAGAGCCAGAACTGGCTGTCCAGCGGCTGGAGCAGCACGAAATCGAGGGTGCCGTTCTGCACATGGCCCACGATGCGGCTGAGGTTGGGCTGCAGCACGCAGCTGGTCACCCCCTCCAGCAGGGTGTACACCCCCAGCACCACCAGGGCCGCCTCCCAGCCCCGCCTGGCGGTTCGGTCCGAACAGCAGGGCCAGCACCCCGAGGCTGCCCGCCAGGTTGCCGAGCACCGCCAGCAGCTCGATCACGAGGTTGAGCGGGTATTCCATCTCCGCCGCCAGGGAGGTGCTCCAGAAGCGCCCCAGGATCCGCCCGTGGCGGTGCAGGGAGCCCAGCAGGCGCAGGCGTTCGGCCCCCATCAGGCCCCCATCGAGGAATAGCGGCGCAGCCCGGCCCGCCAGGCCAGGGCCAGCAGGGGCAGCAGCAGCAGGCCCCAGAGGGCCAGGGCCAGGAAGCCGCGGCCCACCGGCTCGGGCTGGCCCGCCAGCAGCCGCGCCGGGAAGGAGAGCATCCAGGGGAAGGGGGTGGCCAGGGCCAGCTGCCGCACCGCCGGCGGGAAGGTCTCGAGCGGCGCCACCAGGCCGGAGAGGAAGAGGTAGGGGATCAGCAGCAGCCGATCGAGGGCCGCGGCCCGCTCGCTCCAGAAGCAGAGCATCGCCAGCAGGGCCTGGAGCAGAAAGCGCAGCAGGAAGGCCCCCAGGGTGGCCAGGGCCCCCAGCAGCAGCTCCAGCGGCGCGGGCCGCCCCAGCAGGGCCGGCTGCAGCAGCGCCAGCGGCAGGAGCATCAGGAGCACGAACGGCACCCGGGTGAGCTGCTCGGCCAGGTGGGCGGCCAGGTGGCGCCAGAGGGGATGCAGCGGCTGCAGCAGCTGGGGCGAGAGCTTGCCCTGCAGGGCCTCCTCCTCGAACACTTGGATCACCCACACCACCGTGAACTGCCGCACCACGAAGGCCGCCAGGAAGTAGGGCCCGAGCTGCTGCGGCCCCAGCCCGGTGGCGCGGGCCCCGACCGAATCCACCCACACCCCGAGCATCACCAGGGGCAGCACCCCCGAGAGGGCCCACAGGGCGATCTCGGCGCGGTATTCCAGCATCACGGCGTATTGCGAGGAGAGCAGCGCCCGGGCGATCCGCAGCCCCCGACGGAATACGTTCATGGGGTGCCTCCCACGGAGCCGCTGGGGGAGCCGCCGGCAGAGCCCCCCGGAGAAATGCCGCTGCGGAAGAGCCCGCCGAGCAACTCCTCGATCGGCGGATCACTCACCTCCAGATCCACCACCTCGAAACGCCCCAGCAGCGCCGCCACCCGCTCGGTGAGCTGCTCGCGGGGAATCAGCAACCGCACCTGGTGCGCCTCCAGCACCCAGAACCCCGCCAGGGCCTCGGCCGGCTCTGCCTGACGCAGCTCCAGCCGCACCTCCCGGTGGGGCGCCAGCCGGGCGGTGAGGTCGTCGAGGGGGCCGTCGTGGAAGAGGTGGCCCTGGTGGATCAGCAGCACCCGCGGGCAGAGGGCGGTGATGTCAGCCATGTAGTGGCTGGTGAGCAGCACGGTGGCGCCGGTGCGGCGGTTGTAG